>VBBT01000025.1 GCA_005881695.1 Candidatus Bathyarchaeota archaeon
ACCCGTAGAAGCTTCGCTCCTTTCAGCGATCAAGGAACAAGGCTGCATTCACTTATCATTGATCGACCCTGAGAAGTTTACAGGACGACTATCGAGGTCACTGGAAGATCTCGAAAGTTGGGGGACTGCCGCGATAATGGTCGGAGGCTCAACCGTCAGGTCAGTTGATCAACTCGACGGGACTGTGAAGAAGATCAAGGAGCTAACCGATCTCCCGATTATTCTCTTTCCGAATGGGCCGGCCGGCGTGAGCCGTTTTGCTGATGCGATATTCTTCATGTCTCTACTCAACTCCTCAACTCCTCGATTTCTGATTCGCGCTCAAGCGACGGGTGCTCCGTCAGTCAAGCGGTTCAAGCTCGAACCGATTCCCCTAGGATACTTGGTAGTGGGAGACTCGAAGAGCGCTGTGAGCTCTATCGGAAGAGCGAACAGAATCCCATATTCCAAACCAGAGTTAGCAGCCGCATATGCCCTCGCGGCTCAATATCTGGGGATGCGATTCGTCTATCTTGAAGCAGGGAGCGGAGCCGAACACCCCGTAGAAACGAGCATGGTCCACAAGGTCTCATCCGACTTGGATACTCCCGTAATTGTGGGAGGGGGGATTCGAACACCGGACCAAGCGCGAGCTTTGGCGAATGCGGGCGCCTCGGCCATTGTGACAGGAACTCTGCTTGAGCAAAAAGGACCGGGTCCAGTGAAGAGTATCGTATCCGCGATGAGACGCGCCTAGTGGATACGTCGTGACCCATGAGGCCACTGGAGGAGTAGGTGGTACCGTTGGAGCATTCAATTTCATTCGGAGAGTAGGCTTTCCCTCGACTCCTGAGGTCCTCTCAGTTTTCCTGACTCTCACATTGCTTGCATCGATTGTCGCCCTTCCTCTTGCCGGAGTCGGTCTTCAGGCGGCGATATTCTTCCCATTGATTGCGGTTGTGATCCCCTCCCTGCTTGGCGAGGCGCTAAATTCGACAATGTTCCTTGCAGGAGACAAAGTTCTGAGCTTTCGGAGACTGATCGGATTGGAGATCCTATCGTGGTTCTTGCTCGTAGTAGCGTTACCGGTTGGGGCGATCGCCGGAATCGCCGTTTCGAATTCGACGCTTTGGGCTGATGGATTCTTTACAGTGTTGGCCCTGTCTTTGCCAATTCGATTTCTCACAATTGCCTCCATTTCATCGGTGTCGTCTTGGAAGAAATTCGTGGCCTCCGCATTGCCGCCGATTCTCTCGATCCGGTCCTTTTCGATCTTAGGTCCAAGTGTTGTTGGTCTGACAAATGTTGACAGTGGTCTAATCGTCCATGGAACAGCCGCAGTCTTGGTAGGAATCGTTCTCTCGGCTGCCGGCGTGTCAGGGATCATACGAAATGTAGAACGTTCGGGCACTCCTCAGGTTCGAGATTCTCCTCTTACACTGTTCAGAGCGTTCCTCCAACACTGGCTAAAGTCTGACCAGGAACCTCTGGAAAAGCGACTTGTTGCGCTGGGGACGCAAGGAACGATCGAGGGCTCGATACTCGGCTTCTCTAGCGCGAAAGGAGCGGTTGGCTGTGTGGTGGTGTCGAACTTTCATCCGGGACCTTATCGAGACCTCGGAAGCGCAGGGCTCCCCTCCGTACTAAAGGCGTCTATCGAGAGATCGAAAGGGGGATGCGCGCAGGTCCCCCACGGGATCTCAAATCATCAACTGAACATTGTCTCCCAAACGGACGTGCAGCGAGTCATTGACAGGGCTTTGGAGGAGTACCCTACTGTTGCGCCGATTCACGAATCTAGTGCTATGGTCAGGTCCACTGTAGACGAGGCTAAGGTGTCGGGTCAGGCTTTCGGAAATGTCGCGTTTCTCACCTTGACTTTGTCCCCTACAGACATGGAGGACCTGCCTTCCGAGGTCGCCCATGAGATTGAGCGAGAAGCGCAGGCCCGCGGCTTAACCGCCATCATCGCAGATGCTCACAATAGTCTGTCGAATCAAACCTCAATAACCTCCGAACAAGCGCGAAAGCTTGTTGAGGCGTCGGTCAAAGTGTTGGACCAGCTGGCTCTTGCCCGAAGATCACCCTTCAGAGCCGGGTCCGTCGGGGACCCGCTAGATGAGTTTCGCCTCGAAGACGGGATTGGTCCTGGCGGTCTTTCCTCGCTTGTTGTGCGGAGTGGGACCCAGATTGTTGCATATCTGACCATTGATGGGAATAACATGCATACAGGCGTTCGAGAGGCGATATTGGAAGACCTTGAAACGATCGGGGTAGCCGATGGCGAGATAATGACTACTGACACGCACTTGGTCACGGGTCTTGTGAGGTCTGCTCTCGGATATTATCCGGTCGGTGCTCATCTGGACGTTGGATTGTTGAAGCAGAAAGTGAGGGAGACTGTTCATCACGCAATATCGTCGATGGAGGAATCTACCGCGGGTTTCTCCAAATTCTCGATTGAAGTACGGGTCCTTGGATCAGAGGCATTCCAGACTATCACGAGTTTTGTTGGTCGTATTGCTAGTCGTATCGGACGTCAATTCTTTAGGCTTGAAGCCTTGACCCTTGTGGTTACTCTGATTATCCTGTTCTTCCCGTGATTGCCATGGAAGTTGACGAGTCTCTACACTACATGCAGCTTCCACGAGAGGTTATCGTGGGCAAGAATGTTCTCGGCCGAGTTGGAGAGGTTTGCACAAGACTCGGATTCACTGGTACAGCGCTGGTAGTTTCAGGTCCGATAACCTATCCTCTCGCAGGTGAGCCCGTTGCGAAATCAGTTACGAAGGCAGGGTTGAAGGTTGACCACGTCATCGTAAAGGAGTCAACTGAACATGTTGCAAACCATGTCGTAGAAACGATCAAGAAGGCCAAAGCTTCACTGGTCCTTGGGGTGGGTGGCGGGAAGGATATCGATCTGGCGAAGTTGTCTTCCGCCAAGTCGAAGGTGCCTTTCATGAGTGTTCCGACAGCTGCAAGCCACGATGGGATTGCGAGTCCTTATGCCTCGATCAAGGGCGGTTCGAGGCCTTACTCGGTCAGAGCGCAAGCGCCGGTGGCGATTCTCACAGATATCGATGTTATAGCAGATTCGCCCTACAATCTACTGGCTGCTGGTTGTGCCGACATTGTTGCCAAGTTCACAGCCGTTAAGGACTGGCAGCTTGCTCACAAACTGAAGAATGAGTACTACGGTGACTACGCAGCCAACCTTGCTATGATGAGTGCTAAACTCGTCACCAAGAACGCCAAGGAGATTCTAAAACGAAATGTCGAAGGCGTCAAAACGGTAGTAGAGGCACTCATAAGCTGCGGCGTGGCAATGAGCATAGCAGGAAGCTCGCGACCCTGCAGTGGGTCGGAACACTTGTTCAGTCATGCCCTCGACATTGTGGCCGGTGAAACAAGTCTACATGGTGAGAGAACAGGGGTTGGAGCAATCTTGTGCGCTTATCTCCAGGGATCTAACTGGGAAGCAATTCGAACGTTCCTGAAAGAGATTGGAGCTCCTTCCACTGCTAAGGAGCTTAACGTCTCCCCTGAGCAATTGGTAAGAGCCCTGATGATGGCTCACAGTCTTCGTCCCGAACGATATACAATTCTCGGAGAGACCGGAGTCGCTGAGGCTGCTGCGGAGAAAGTCGCTCGGACCACAGGCGTCATTGGATAGTACGTTGAAGGCCTCCGCTCGAGCCTATGCGATTCAAGGGCTCGTGAAATATCATGGTCTCCGGAACGAGAAACTCCGACTACCATTCCACGACAGCATATCTGTCTGCATGAAAGCGCTTCCCACGATCACAACAGTGGCGTTCAACCGAGAGTTCGCCGCTGATCGTATCAGGATAAACGGCAAGCTACCCTCCCGAAAGGAACAGGATAGAGTTTTAGCCGTTGTTAACCATCTCAGACGTTTGTCTCGTCTGGAGTCCCTGAAAGCAAGAATCGAATCTAGGAATCCCGATGTCAGGGGTAAGGGATTGGGCTTTTCGGCCTCGGGGTTCGCAGCGCTAGGACTCGCAACAGCAAGAGCGTTGGAGCTGGACATCAAGACGCCGGAGTTGTCCGAAGTCGTTCGATTGGGCGCTGGCTCTGCTTCACGCAGCTTGGCTGGGGCCTTCTCCATCTGGTACGCGAACAGAAACGGTCGGTCTTATGCCGAAGAGCTTGCCCCTGCTCGCTCAATCAAACTAAGAACGATAATTGCTCCGATCGAGTCAGAGATCAAAACGGATAGAGCTCACGTTGACGCCGTCAAGTCTCCATTCTTCAAGCCGCGACTCGCTTACCTTCGAAGTATTCTTCCACGGATGAAACGCGCGATTTCAAGGAAAGACGTTGAGTCCATTGGGAGGCTGGCTGAAGAAGATACTCTCAACCTACATGCAGTTACCATGACAGGCAAGGAGGGGCTGGTTCTTTTCAGTCCACTCTCTATCGAAATCATCAGAGAGGTAAGAAGGCTCCGAACCGAAGAGGATCTTCCGGCGTGGTTCTCTCTAGACACTGGTCCATCGGTTTTTGTCAACACTACGCGAGACGCTGCCCAGTCAGTTCGAAGGAGTCTCAGCAAGATTACAGACAACTTGTTGACTTCGGATCCAGCCGGACCAGCTGAGATCATCGACAAGCACCTTTTCTAACCACCCAATCGGTTTGAGTCCGCGAGAACTAGATAATCGAATGTCATCACAGAAGGGATTCATTGCTGGACTAGCGGATGTCAAGAGTCTGGCTCCTCTTCCAAACGCGAACAGGTACTCTCAGATCATAACTCGGTTCGCACCAAATCCCGACTTCGTACTCCACATTGGATCTCTCCGCGCCGTCTTCCTCTCTCATGACTACGCGAGGATGTACCAGGGCAAATTCATCCTCCGGTTTGAAGACACGGACCCGAGACTGAAGAAATCTGTTCTAGAGTATTACGGCCAGATCGAGAAGGACGTGAAGTGGCTTGGTTGCCAGTGGGACGAGGAGTACACCATGAGCGATAGAGTCCCAATCTACTACGAGTATGCAGAGAAAGCGCTTGGACAAGGATTCGCCTTCGTTTGCACGTGTGAGCCGGACCAGTTCAAGGCGATAATCGAGTCAGGCCGGGCTTGTCCTCACAGGTCCAGGAGTCCTACTGAAAATCTCGAACTGTGGCGCAAGATGCTGAGTGGAGGGCTGAAAGAAGGAGAAGCAGTGGTTCGAGTGAAGACGGAGACGACTCACCCAAATCCAGCGGTTCGAGATTGGCCCGCTTTCAGAATCATAGATCCAGAGAAGTATCCGCATCCGCGAGTCGGGTCCAAGTATCGGGTCTGGCCTCTCTACAACTTCTCTGCTGCAGTGGATGATCATCTGATGGGAATTACCCATATCATTCGTGGAAAGGAGCATTTGACCAACGCGGTCAGGCAAACGTACCTCTACAAGCACATGGGCTGGTCGTATCCTGAAGCGATCGAGTACGGTCGGTTGAAGATGATAGGCTTCAAGCTCAGCAAGTCAGAGATGGTCAAAGAGCTTGAGGAGGGATTGGTTGATGGATTCGATGATCCCAGAATTCCGACCGTTGCGTCACTCAGGAGGAGGGGATACTCGCCTGAGGCACTGCGAAAGATCGTACACGAGATGGGCGCTCGTCCGGTTGACGCGACGTTGAGCTGGGACAACATCAACGCTACGAATCGAAAAGAAATCGATAAACTAGCTCACAGGTACAATTTCATCCCTAATCCTGTCCCTATGGACGTGGACCATGTCTCGCAGGCGTTCGTGGCGCATCTGCCTCTTCACCCCGAGCTTCCATCGCTTGGAAACCGGACGTTGAAGGTCGTACCTCGTGAGGGCATTGCGCGAATCTGGATATCTGGAACCGATCTGCAAGTGTTCGAGAAAGCAAAGGTTGTGCGGCTTATGGAGCTGTTCAACGTAGAGATTCATTCAACCAGTCCAGATTTAGTCAAGGCAACTTTTCACAGTCAGGAGTACGCGAAGGCTCGGGAGCTCAAAGCACGTCTGATCCAGTGGGTTCCGGATGAACAACACATCTCGTGTGAGGTGGTTATGTCAGACGCAACAAAGACTAAAGGGTTCGGGGAGACGAACTTGCTTGGTGAACAAGTGGGGAGTATTATTCAGATGGTTAGGTTTGGCTTCGGAAGAATCGACTCCAAGGAAGAACCACTGACAGTCTACTTCGCCCACAAATAGTTACAGGCAAATCACAAACGGTTGACTGTTCTTTGCTGACCACGATAAGTAGCACGGCTTTGACATGCTGGTAACAGTACGTAAGTCTGGAACCGAGTGCTCACCAAGCCTGGGAATATTCGATGAGTAGCAGTGGCGGCGGCAGTAGTCGGCTGACAACTAACCTGCAGAGAATCATGCTTTATTGGCTGATCATTTTCGGGGTTGCACCTCTAGCGCTGGAACTGCTGCTGTCGTTTGCTTTGGGCGGTGGAGCCACGGTTCCATTTCTGACAACATACTACGTGATCGCAATTCTTGGCCTCTCAGGAATAATGTTCGAACGGCTTGTGAACTAGATCCGGAAGCCGAATCCGGCTCGCTAGCTGTTCAGCCTTCCGAATCCGGTATGAATAGAAATGCCCTCGACCGCTCTTGCGTCGTAGGATGTTTGACACCTACCCCCTTTTTCCTAGCAATTATTTCCTGTCTGGCACCAATTTCGGGCGAGTCTGGCAATTCAAGCATGGTCTGGCTCTGATAGTAAGGGAAAAATCGCAGTTACATCGAGAAATCCCTAACGGTAACAGCAGGATCTCCTTTCTGGGTTGAGTCGACTATTCAACCAATCATAACAGTTCAGCATCCGGGTATAACCGGTCACAACAGTGGGTTGAGCGGACCGCTTTTTCGGATCTTCTGGCTGCCAATTGCCGCTCGTGGTCAGTAGTCTCGGTTGGATTATCGGATTCTTTCTCTTTGGGATAGCAGGATTGCGCGTACGGATATCGCCACGCTGGGCCTAATGGTTCCTTATCCTACCAGGGATTCTCTCCGTGAGGCTTGGACATAGCCGAGAATAACGCTCCAAACGACGATTGTACCTCCTCTAATAGCAAAGGGTTCAAGGCTGGACGCGGGCCGGGAACCGATCGGTTTGGCAGGAAACCCCTTTTTCCATCGTGACTGGTGAGTCTTCTGACTTACGTCTAGTCGACTGTAAGGATCTACATGGACGCTATGTGGTGGTCGCGATGTTCTTTACGGCTCTGGTACGTTCTGCCTCTGTATCTGTTTGAACAGTATCTCGTCCGACTTAACGGGGGTGATTGTCTAACCCCGTTCTAGACTACGAGATTCGCGACTCATTTTCTAGGCCGGCTAGGCCTGATCGTAGGCGGTGTGGTTTGAAATTGGTTGGTTTGGATGTCTCTGGATAGAGCCCGTGACAAGAAGGTATATATTGCGTTGGGATGAGGCGTCGCGTATGCGCCAGCTTACAGTCCGGACCCCGAATCTCCTCGCATGCGGTTCGTCTATTTCAGGCTGGGGCTGGGCCAGTGTGAAGGGGGTTAACAAGTTGAGGTCTCGAGCGAGGGGGTTGATTGCGGCGTCTATTCTCATGATAGTTCCGTGGTTTCTTCTTCGTAGTTATCAAGCTGCCGCGGCCTCTGGTCACAAGTCATGGTTGGGTAGTATACCTTAGTATATCCACCGGCATCGGATGGAGAGAGGAGGGGCCTTCCGGTCCGGGGGAGCCGAGGGTCTGGAGTCTAGATTCTTTGGAGCACTATCGAATAGCCCGATCTAAGGGAAGACGTGGTAAGCCCGCTTCAACATACATTTCGCTTTCGAAATATATGAAACATTTGCGATTAATCGCGACCTCTCTCATTCCTTTGGCGGTCATTCTCTTACCAAGTAATATGGCGAGCACTAATTTGAGTGCATTCGAGAACGCGCCGGTTGTCGGTCCGCCTACGGGACAATGGTTCGACTATGTTGCGGTCATAATGCTTGAGAATCATGGCATCAACGACACCTACTACAACGGTGGGAATGTTAACTCCTGTCTTGGAAACTGTACCTACTTTTCGGCACTAGCCAATGTCAACGGTCTGGCGGAGAACCTCACCATGGGCAAGGTTCAAGGGGCAAGTCTCGGTAGCTACATTGCGATCACATCGGGATATGGAAACACTAACAGTAGCTGCAACAATGGGCCATCGAGCGGATGCATTCTCAATATTCCCAATATAGTCGACAGACTCGACAGTGTTCATTTGACTTGGAAGGCCTACATGGAAGGGTATCCCATCCTATCGGGATGCTCCAACACTGCTTTCTCCGGCTCTCCCAACTACTACTCAGTCAACCACAATCCGTTCGCCTACTACTCTGACATTGTAAACAATCAGACGAGATGCTCCAACATAGTCAGTGCCAACTCCAAAAATGTCGTGCAAAATTCAACAGGCTGTTGGCCAACAGCCATTCAATATGATGACCTGTTAATCAATGACCTGAACTCCGTCTCGACAGCTTCGAACTACATGTTTCTAACTCCGAACAGCATCGACAATACTCATGACTGCCCAAACAACGTCTCAGCTGGTAATGCTTGGATGCAGGAGATGATCCCCACGATCCTTGGCAGTACATTATTCCAGACGCGCAGAGCCGCGCTTTTTGTCGCATTCGACGAGCCCAGAACAAACACAAATCTGCAACTTTACTCTGTCTGGGCGTCGAACCCGTCAAACCCCACTACTTTGTCTGGTCGCAAGTCTAACCATAGCTACACGCTCTATTCTCCTTTGAGGACGATCGAGGATAATTGGAATCTGACTCCGTTCTTCGCTTCAAACGACGGCAGCGCCAGCAACATGCGAGAATTCTTCCGCGCCACTTCGCTTGTCCCCGACTTCAGCATCTACAGCACTCCCTCTAGTCTAATGATCCAGACCGCTACCTCGGGGACCTCGACGATCAGTCTTTTCAGTCTCGACAATTTTACTGGAACACTCACACTCTCCTCATCGGTTTCGCAGTCCGGTCCGACAGCGTCTCTTAGCCCTCAGCGTGTTTTTCTCGCGCGTGGAGGGTCTGCTACGTCAACCCTCACGGTCGCCTCCCAAAACCCTAGTAACTTCACTGTCACCGTAGCTGGGACCAATGGCACGTTGACCCACTCGACAATCGTCAGTGTCATCGTTGCTCCAGCGTCCGTTGTTGTTGTTGTTGCCACTGACAGTGGAGTTGGACCCTCATCGCTGGCCACTGCCGGAGGCCAGAAGCTGATCGAGGACTCGGCGGGGAGGATGATCACAGTCTACGTTGACAGCTCCGGAAGAATGAGTCTCTCTTATGCTAACTCTGATCCCATCTCAAAGGGCTGGTCAACCCCTGTAAAGTCGTCGACACCCGCCTCAGGCTACGCCTGGCCTGCCGCTGTGCTTGTCTCTCTTACCTCTCTCCGGATCATAGCCGGCGGAGGCTCGGCTTCGGGGGTAATCACTGATATTCCAGTGACTATAACACGGGATTCTCAGAACAATATTACAGCAGTGAGTTTCGGAACACCCACCACTCTCGACTCGCCTGGTCCCGACAGATACCCGACCGCCGTTCTAACCCACAACGGCGACATTCTACTCGCCTGGGCACAGAACAGCACTCATACTACGGTGAAGTCTCTCCGCTGGGACCCTTCGACGGGCTGGACGAGTCTCGCCGGCTCCTCAACAACTCCGGACACAGTCCTGGTTGACTCGTCAACCATCCAATGGTTTGTGCCGAACCTCATAGAGAGGCCGGACAACCATAACATCTACCTCTTTGCCAACAGGTTCACCGGTCCACCATCGACCATCGCGTTCAACAAGGCGACATGGAACGGCTCCAGCTGGTCTTGGGGTGTCCAAAACCTAACCTACGAGACGAATGCCTCTGATGCTGACGACGACTTTGTCGGACTGGCCTGGGACCCCGTCAAGTCTCTGGTGGTTGCTCAATACGGGATGACTGGGACTTTCAAGTATGGAGTCTTCACCCTGAACAGCCAGGATGTCAAGACCCATCTGGATACCCCTGCCTTAGCGGTGACAGGCGACAGGGGCTGGGCCAGCATCGGAGTCCAGACAACAACCGGCGACTACTACATCTTCCTCATCAGCGTCAACACCGACGCAGGAAGCGGTCCCCTCGGCTACATCCGACTGCCTTCAGGCGGGTCTTGGAACGCGACCATCATATGGTTGAACACAGCATCCGACAACCAAGTCACGAGCATCAGGCCAACAGGGTCCAGCGCGACACTCGATCTACTGTACAGCGAAGGAACCTTAGCACCCGTCAAGGTCAAGTTCACAAGACTCATCCCGCTCGGTCCGGCAAGCTTTAGCCTCGCCCCCAACCCGACGAGCCTATCCGTCAAGGCAGGATCCTCCGGACCCTCCACTATAACCGTCTCAAGCGTAAACGGCTTCACGGGAACAGTCAACCTCTCCACAACAGTTTCTCCCCCAGGTCCAACGGCAGTCCTGAGTGCCATGAGCATCACTTTGACTAGTGGGGGAACAGCGACGTCAACTTTGACAGTAAACTCGACTACCAGCGGCACATACACTGTCACCATAAAGGGGACAAGCGGCACTCTCACCAATTCTGCGACAGTAGTCGTCGCTGTTACAGACTTCATCATTTCAGCCACTTCGCCCAACGCGAGCCCATCAGGCGGATCCGCAATCTCCACCATCACAGTCTCAGCCGTCAACGGCTTCGCCGGAACCGTTATCCTGGCGGACACTGTTCCGGCTAACCTCGGTTGCGCTCCGATCACACCGAGCAGTATCACAAACTCTGGAACAGCCACCGTATCTTGCAGCTCCACCACCGCCGGGACCTATAGGCTAACGATCACCGGTACGAGCGGTACTCTGAGCCACACCACAACCGCGACATTCATGGTAACAGACTTCACCCTAACCGCGACATCACCGGCCGCGGTGAACGTCGGGGTCTCCGCAACCTCTCCTATCACCGTGACGGCTGTCAACGGCTTCACTGGAACAGTAAGTCTCACCGACAACGTTCCGACCGGACTGACGTGCGGCGCAATCAGTCCGCCGAGCGTAACCAACTCTGGAACTGCGACGGTATCCTGCAGCTCGACTGCCGCCGGAACCTACACGCTTACCATAACCGGTACGAGTGGAACACTATCCCACTCTTCGACCGCGATCTTCGCTGTCAACGATTTCACCATAACCGCTTCTTCGCCCACCACAGTCACCGTTGGCACCTCTGCCACATCCACCATCACGGTAGGTGCTTCGGGCGGGTTCTCTGGAACAGTCTCAATAACGGACACGGTTCCAGCAGGACTCACCTGCGGAGCCGTATCCCCTAGCAGCGTAACAGTACCACCAACAGCCACCGCCACCGTATCATGCAGCTCCGCCACAGCTGGAACCTACACCCTGACGATCACAGGCACCAGCGGATTCCTTACATACTCTGCAACTGCCACATTCACTCTAACCGACTTCACAGTATCGGCAAACTCTTCGGCCTCAGTAACAGTTGGAACATCAGCGACCTCAACCATCACGGTAGGAGCCGTCAGCGCGTTCACTGGAACAGTCACACTCACCGACACTGTTCCACCAGGTCTCACTTGCGGCACCATTTCTCCCGCTACTGTGACAAACTCCGGCACTGCAACAGTCGCGTGCAGTTCGAACACCCCCGGAACCTACACCCTCACCATAACTGGTACTAGCGGAACGCTTTCCCGATCAACGACCACAACATTCACCGTAACTGACTTTACAGTCACGGCAACTTCCCCGGCCGCGACAACGGCTGGGGCATCAGTAACATCTGCGATTACAGTGACAGCAGTCAACGGGTTCACTGGGACAATCAGTCTCACTGATACAGTTCCTTCTGGCTTGACCTGCGCCTCGATCATCCCAACCAGCGTGACCAACTCGGGCACTGCAACAGTCTCATGCAGTTCAACAACAGCAGGCAACTATACGCTCACGATAATGGGTGCAAGCGGCACATTGTCTCACTCGACAACAGTTACATTCACCGTGACCGACTTCGACATAACCGCGGCCTCTCCGGCTGCTGTCAATTCAGGAGCCTCTGTAACCTCTACGATAACGGTCACATATCTGAACGGCTTCACTGGCACGATCAGTCTGACCGAGACTGTCTCGTCTGGTCTTACTTGCGGTGCTTTTTCTCCCGCGAGTATGAC
>VBBT01000026.1 GCA_005881695.1 Candidatus Bathyarchaeota archaeon
ATGATCGGAGTTTCGCTGGGTGTAGACTTGGCTTACGCGTTTACGGCCCAGCCCAACTCGGGCCTCTCGTTTGTGGTCCCTTGGACGCAGATTATCGAAATCTCCTTGGCATCATACGCTTTGGCAATGTTGTCCGTGATCAGCTCAGCCCGCAAAGCCTCGAGGATTCCACCAGCGGAAGCCCTCAGATATACCGAGTAGTCTACTTTCCTCTAGTTCTCTTCGTCGTCTCGCTGGCTGCTTCCTTCAATAATCTGTTGGTGCTCTCAGTGCTTCCTCCAAGCTTGAGGGTTTGTTCGTGTTGATCGGATAGTCGTTTTGTCGCCTCGATGAGGTCGGTGCGCCGTGTCTGTTCTGCATTCGCGGATAATTGGTTCATTGTTTTGGTGGCTTCCTTCAGTTGCCCCGCGGCGAGATGCTGGTAGTATTCTTCCAGCCCTTGGTAGTATGTGAATTCCGAGGTGAGGTTGTTGTTGATCCCCTCTGCGAACTGCTCGTCATTCTTGGCCAGTCTGACCTCGACTGGGGCGTTGATGGTCTTCTTCTTGTCGTCAATCGTATCAGAATACGTGACTTGAATGTTGAGCAGTCTCCCGTTGAATCCTGCGGGTATTGGGACTCGGCCCCATATCTTTGCAACTGTTTCCACAGCATTGATTGCAACCGGTGGTCCTTTGTAGTTGAGGATCTTTACGTCGGAAGTTCCGAAATCTACGTTTATGTTTCTGGCACCGACCTCGTTGACCGCGCTCTCCTGCATTAGGCTGGGGAGCTTGAGTTTCTGGGCGTCGGTGATGTTGTGGAGCGTTCCGCCAGATGCGTCTGCGAGAGCTTTCAAGATTGACTGGTTATAGTCGGCGCCGATCCCGAACTCGATCATCTGGAACCCAGTCGGCATCTTTAGTTTCGAGTACTGTTCGGGCTTCGTGACGTCCGTGGGTTCGCCGTCCGTAAGAAGCACGATCCATCCTGGAAGCCGGCTTTTTTGTGCTATTTCGAACGCTGACTGGAGTGCAGCGTAGAGAGCAGTCAGACCCGACGCTCTGATCTTGGGAAGAACCTCTGAAAGTCGGGTTTCAGGGTAAGCCTGGACTGTGCTTGAAAACAAGACGACAGAAACTACGTTTCCCGAAGGAATACTCTTCACGTATTCCTGTGCACCGTTCTTTGCGAGCTCGATTTTCTGGCCATCCATCGACTTGCTAGTGTCGAGGACTATTATGTGGTGGAACCCTTTCGCTTCAGTACGCCTCTCGGCGACCAGAGTGATCTTGAATATCGCATCTATCTTGGAGTCGAACGAGTATGAGTGGCTGAGCTCGGTTCTTGCTGACAGTGTCATAGTCTAACCTGCTCCATCTTATCGTCGTCGAGAATCAATACGCCTGCAGATCCTCCGTGATATTTGCTGGAAAATATCGTGATCACCTTTCCGCCGAGGTCTTCTCTGAACGCGTCAACGACCTCGTGACCTCTGATGATTCCCTTTAGCGAGTTATTAGCTAGGAATTTTTCTGTTACGTCGCTTCCATAGTAGTATGCTCCGTCTCCTCTTACGCTTGGCAAGAAGCCCTCTATCATGTCTCTAGGATCGTTCCAGAGCAGTTGAAACGCCGTCGGGTCGTCAGGGTTCAGGTCGGGGAATGGCAGGTCTGCTATCTGAGATACAGTGTCAAGAGTAGTGGCTATTCCGCCATGGAGGCAGAGATAATTGTTCACAACGACAGCGTATGGCATGGCTTGGAAGAACTCTTTGAAACTGTCATAGGCGGCCTCTCCTAACTTCTCTGTAACCTCTTCGAGAAAACCGTAGTAGGGGTTTGTCAGAGGGCTCTCATGATTTCCCCTCAACATTATGATCTTGTTAGGGTCGTCTAGAAACTTTGAAGCGATTAGTCCGAGATTCTCCACGCCGGTCTCTCCCCTATCAACGTAGTCGCCTAGGAAGACAACTAGGTTGGCATCCTCGTAGAACTTGTCGAAGACCGTTTGAGTAACGTCGATAGCAGTATGTGTGTCTCCGACGAAGATGACTCTGTTTACGTCTCTGGGCTCGAGAAGCGGTTTTCCCATCTTCTCCTTTGCCTCTCTGATGAGCTGGGGGGTTTCCAGGGCTTCAATCATTCACTAGTGAGCCTCACGATAGTGCCGGTACCGAACTTTACTATACTGTTCGGTTTAACCTCGACACTATCGTGAACCTGCTGGAATTCCTTTCCGTTGTAGAGGAATGTGCCGTTCTTGCTGTTCAGATCTTTCAACATCAGTTTGGATCCGTCCATTGTGAGTTCAGCATGCTTTCTCGAGACTTCTTGGTCCGGGATAACGACCACGTTTTCTGGGCTCCGTCCGATACTGACAACTGGGAAGTCGTCGAACTCGATCGGGACCTTTGACTTGATGAGGGACTGTGCGGGAGTGTTCACGAAAACCATGTAGTATCGGCCATGTCCGATCGTCGGGGTGGCGGCCGATTGGCTGAATGAGGTGTATGGAGTCGGGGTTGGCAGGGAGGGGGTAATCTCAGGTTCTGGTAATGGCGGCTCCGAAATTTTCCCACTAGTATCGAAAGAAAAAATTGTCGGTTCAGGAGGCGTTTCTTCAGCATCTATCTTCTCAGGTTCTGAAGCTTCCAGTGGTTCCGGCTCATCGAGTTCTTTCGGTTCCTGTTCTTCAACTGGTTCTGGGGCCTTCGGGGTCGCGGTGTCACCAGCTCTGGCTCCGCCGCATGATATGCATGATTGTTTAGAGTCAGGATTGTCCGCGCCGCAAGCTGAACACGTCCAGATGAGAGTCTCTGCAGATTCGGCATCCAGATCAGGATCTTTCTGCTTCGTCTTACGCTTCATAGTTAGACGCTTCATAGCTGAACTCTTTGAAATACCGTCTACGAGGATGTAATTGCGCTGGAACGAAAACCCCCCGGTGTCGGTCACACCGTTGATTACTAGGAATTCGAGTCCTCCAAAGTCCACTCTATAGGAAGGCGCTTGCCCCCCGTTGCCGCAGTTGAAGAAAGCCCGCAGGCTTACCTTCACGCGGGACTCTTTCGGACCGTTCCTCACCGTAGTGCTCTCTGTGCCAATCGCTTTCCTCTTCGGTCTAGGAATACAGGGTGATCCCTCAGCATACATCATAGGACTGGTCAGCCTCGGCGTTCTAACCTCTCTAGATCTGCGAGGTGGAATTCCAAGGGTCGGGGTGGGATTCGCTGTCTCGTTTCTCGCCTCTCTCTATGTCATTGGACACTCTGTGGCCGGGGAGGGCCTTTCGCCGTTGTCGTTTGGGGATTTGTCGCTGCTCCTCGTCTCTCTTCCCCCGTCGATTGGAGTCCTCTTGGCCGGTCTTCTATTTTCTCGAGCGACGCCTTACAAAATGATCAAGGCAAATGTCGTAGCGTCCATCGCGTTAGCGGTCGGGCTGGGCTTGGGGTCCGCTCTGAAAGCAGGTTCAGCCCTATCCGTAGACTCATTGACCATCGTATTCTTCATTGCGCTTGGCGTATCTGCAAACCTTGCCCAGATGGTTCTCTTCCATTTTCTGGACAAGGTGTGGCGGACCAAGAATCTCTCAATGTCTATGATGCCCACTCTGTTCTTCACCTTCAATCTACTGGCTATCCTAGGGTTTGTCGCCTCTGGAGACTTGCGACAGCTCTACCCGTTCGTCTCGTCCCTCGGATTCTTGCCCGCGTTGGCATTGGTCGGAGCGGGCTCCAGCAATATAGCGCATCGAATCTCATTGGGACCGAATCTTGGACCAACAATTACCATCACGGGAGCACCGATGGTTCGACAGGGCAAAGAACAGACAATCAAGATCGCTACTCAATTCAGTGGACATCCGAATAAAATGGCTAAGATCGCGGCGACAATAACGAGGCCCGGGGGTAAGATCGAGTCTCTGAAGGTATCACAGGGTTCCATTGGGGAGTACAATGTGCACTATCGACCAGGGGGATCCGGCAGCTATGCTGTGCATGTTACAGCTACTAGCAAAGAACACCAGACGGCAACCGGATCCTTCTCCTTCGATGTGCAAACTCCTCAACCGAGTCCCCCGCCTCAAGTATCCCAGCCCTCGTCGCAGATTCGTCCATCTCCTCCACCTTCAATGCAGTCCTCGCCTGTCCTACCTCAACGTCCCGCGATACCGTTTAAGGGAAATCTTCCAAGGCTGGACAATTGGGACCCGAGAGTCTGGGTTGGTCAAGAGGTTCACAGCTACAAGATAACAGAGCACTTGGCGACGGGGCTTACGGGCTATGTCTTCCGTGCTAGCTTCGGGCAGGCGGGGACTGAAATGGCGATAAAGATTCCTATCCTCAGAACCGGGGCAGGGGCCGCTGCTCTCGAAGAAACCATGTCCGAAGCCACACGGCTCTTGGAATTGTCGGAGCAGTCGAAATACGTCGTCCAGCTTAGGGGAATCTTAGTTGACCGACTCAACATTCAAGAGATTGTGAGAGGCGATACGCAATTGTATCTGCGCAGTCCCCCTGCGATAGTAATGGAGTTGATGAAGGGCGGCGCCGCCAAGGGCCTTTTGGAGGATGCGTCGTACGACTCGTTGTACTATTCCGAGAAGTGGGGAGGTATTGTCATGCTCATCGGTTACATGATAGCCAGTGGACTGGAGACGATTCACAACGCGGGCTTCGTACATCTTGACGTCAAGCCGCAGAACATTCTGTTCAACCTCAAACCCCCAGCTACTGGACAGGGGATGCGGGACCAGATGAAGTCTGGAACTCTCGTCCCGAAGCTAGCTGACCTCGGTTCCGCCGTACGTATCGGAGGCAAAGTCGGCCAGTTCACATCGGAATACGCTCCCGTTGAACAGGTCTTGGGAGATAGCACGGCATCTTCCATGGACATCTACGCTCTGGGAGCTACACTATACAATATGCTGACAAAGATCCCTGTGAATTCCAAGAAGCTGATCGAGTTGATGAACGCGATGACAAGTAATCCCGGATCTGGTAGAACGGCGAGTGATCTGAAGTCGGCTTGGAACTCGTTCAACCCCGATTTCGATAGGATTGCCAAGCTTGCACCATTGGTTCCCGTCCTCAAGAAAATGCTGGACAAAGATCCTCGGCACAGGCCATCGGCCGGGTCCGCGGCCGCTTTGCTCCGAGACCTTGGAGACAAGACGCTATCCTAGATAATCGAGCGAGAGCGTCGACGGAGCGATCCCGCGGATAGTCTGAGCACTTACCTAGGAAAATGCTGAAGTACGCTGGGTCACTGAAATTATTCAATGCCTAATTGTCTTATCTGCGGGATGTCGCGCCCTATCGTGTGGGCTACGAAACATTGTACTCGAGCTTCTGTGTTCCCTCGACTTTGAGCTGGCAGTATTTGTAGAGCGCATCATAGGTCGGGAACTGAAGTCGCATGTTGTCGAAGTCGTCCTTGGCAAGGTGTCGAAAACCATGTGCTACAGCTTCGAGACCAGCTGACTCAGGTGGAGCATCGGGAATCTTCGCATCAGCGCCTCTAACTATCTTCGCTAGCTCCAAGAGCGCCGGATCCTTGAGTTTGTATTTCTTAATGATAGCGTCGAAGCTAACGTATTCCTTGCCGCTCTCTTTGTAGTGCGTCAATTCTATCCCCTTGGCATCGTAAGGGATCGCCCCAGTTTCTTTGATTACTTGGGGTATGTTTTCCGGGGGGACGAAGAGGAATTCCGGATTCTTGTCTACGAACTTCTTGATCAGCCAGGGACAGGCTATTCTGTCAACTTTTGCTTTTTCTCGGGTGACCCATTTCATTCATTTAACACCGGTAGATGTTCTTCATGGATAGAAGATCTACACATATGAGGCTAACTCACCAATTGTGGCTATCGAGAAATGAGCTATTATCGGAGCTTGGATGGTTGCCCACTCAGAAACAAATCTCCTCTCGTTAGTTGAAGGAATCAAAATTCTGGGACCAGAGCAACAAGCAAGGGGCCGCTGTTTGCCTTTCGACTGGATGACTCAAGACGGAAAACTTGTCCTCATCGAGAAAGCGGTCCGCACAGTCCCATATGGTTTCTTAGGAGTCCTGTTCTCAGTTTACTTGAGCAAGGAGTTAGGTCTCGGCGCCTTTCTCATTGGCGTGGTCTTGGCCTTGACGGTTGCTTCGAGTGCGATCTACACTCTCGTCGCGAGCATATTCGCTGACCGTTTTGGCCGCAAGCGGACATTGATCTTTTTCGCCCTTACTGACGCACTTGCTGGTGCTATTCTCTTCTCCTCTGACTCTTTGTGGGCCCCAGTAGCTGCCGGGATCGTGGGCAACATGACTGTGGGAGCGGGAGAGGTTGGCCCTTTTCTGACCTTGGAACAGGCGATTCTTCCAGGAGCGTCTGATAGCAGGCGGAGAACGTTGGGGTTCAGCGTCTACAACCTCGTAGGGTACGTTTCATCTTCAGCCGGAGCTCTTCTGGTCGGCCTCCCTCAATACATCGGCTCCGGTATTGGAGGATATCGCCCTCTGTTCCTTGCATATCTCGCGTCAGGCTTGTTGGGAGCATATCTCTACTCTAAGCTCTCGATAGGGGTCGAGAAGGAAAAAACTGTCTCCCCGAGTATCAGCGTCTTGTCTGAGGGCTCGAAACCAGTCGTAAGGAGGCTGTCAGCACTGTTCGCGCTGGACTCGTTCGGTGGAGGCTTCATCGGCATAAGCATACTCTCATACTATTTCTACGAGAAGTATTCCTTGCAGCTCAGCTCCCTCGGATTACTGTTTGCCGGCACCCAGATCATAACAGCAGTCTCGTTCTTGGTTGCCGAACGTATCGCTCGCCAGATTGGCTTGATCAAGACAATGGTCTATACACATATTCCATCGAATCTTTTGTTGGCGTTCATACCGTTTGTCTCTTCGGCTCCAATCGCTGTTGGTCTACTTCTCTCTCGGCAATCACTCTCTCAAATGGATGTGCCTACTCGTCAGTCATACCTTATGAGTGTGGTGCCAGAATCTGACCGCACCCCTGCTGCTGGGTTCACTAATGTTTCCCGGAGTATCGCCCAGACTTTTAGCCCCTCAGTCGCTGGCTACGCCATCGCCACGCTGTGGCTGGGATCTCCATTCGTCATCGCGGGTGGACTAAAGGTGGCCTATGACCTGTCCCTTTACAAGATCTTCCACAGGTTGAAACCGGCTCAGGAAGGCTAGGCGAGTAGGTGTAGTCTTGGATTCCTGTGACGGGTTCTTTGCCCGAAGGCAAGGTTTTCGGACCGCACGCCCAGCATGTGTACCGAGAAGGGATGAGAACTGTTTGATCTGTTTGCGCTTCTAGTACAAACCGTCAGCGTCGTCGCCCTTTGGGCAATTGTTGGCGAGTTGTTTCGTCGAGGGCTCATCGCGATAGCCAAAAAGGCAGGCGCTTCCAAGCAGCTCGTCAGGAACATCCGAGATGGCGTCCGGATAGCCTGGATTGTAGTCGCCGTTGCCGCTGTGTTGATAGTTACGGGCATCGCTTCCGAGTTTCAGGCTCTGACCGTGACAGGGTTGGCAGGCCTCACAATTTCCTTGGCCCTTCAGACAACCCTTTCCAATATAATTGCGGGTGTACTCCTCTTCTCGGACAAGACACTTCGATTGAACGATGTCATTTCGTACAGCGGGATAAAGGGCACTGTTGTCAGGGTGGGTCTGAGGTCGACCCTGATCAGAACTCAGGAGGGAAACATTGCGATAATCGGCAACAGCACACTGATGAGTGGACCCTTCATCAACTATTCGGCCGAAGAACGTCTCGTCGGAAAACCCTGAGACTAGTTTCTAGAAAAGCACCTGTTGAAGATCACTGAACACTCTCGTTTCTTGCTCCCCGTCCGTCGCCTTCTCCTCGGGACAGAGAGGCAAGGATAGCACGCACGAGGTCTCTTGCAGATTGGGGTGTCAGTTCCACTGCAATCCTTGATTCTGGCCCTGCCGTCTCGCTGAGGAGGTCAATGATTACGGCTCGTTCAGCTTGGGCGTGATCGGGATGGTCATAGGAAACGCTCGCCTGTCTTAGCGGGAACCAGCCATTTGGGCCTTTACCGTTTCCCGAGACTCTTGTGTTCTCGACGATCCCCGTGCACATGGTTTCTTACATCTTCCTTCCTGACAAAATGTTTGTCAACGTTTGTCAGTTGTTCCAAGGTATTTTTCGAAGAAAGCCCAAACCTTGTTCCAGCCATCGACAGCCTGTTCTTGCCTATAACCCGACTTGTCGTAGTAGAAAAAGCCGTGGCCGGCTTTCGGGTACATGTGAAACTCGTATGTCTTCTCATACTTCTTCAACTCTTTCTCATGCTGGGCAACTTGTTGCGGGGTTGGGAACTGGTCCTCCTCGCCGAATAGTCCGAGAAGCGGGCATGACAGGTCCTTCGTATAGTCTATGGGTGCAACGGGATACTTGGGGGTTAATTCCTGCTGGGACATAACCACTCTTCCGCCCCAGCAATCCAC
>VBBT01000118.1 GCA_005881695.1 Candidatus Bathyarchaeota archaeon
ATTCTGGCTAATCTCGTACTCCAAGCGTTTCACATACGGGTCGTTAGGACCAAGTATGAATCCGTCAGTGTGGCAGATGAATATTTTCAGTCTGCCATTCCAACGCATTGGACGGTTGCAACGCGGACATCTGACTTCGACCATAGGCAACCGCGTCAGTTATTCGATCTCAAGAAGAGAAAATCCAAACCAGTCGTGGGACGGAAACTGCGGCTCTAGACTATTCTTGTCCGGTTGATCTTCTTGTTCTGCCATGAGTAGCGTCGCAGCTTCGTAATCTCTCCGAAGCCGCAGGCCGCGCAACGTTTCTTGCGAACATGGTAGGAGTGTCGGCCACATCTCCTGCATCTGATGTGTGTACCCTTTCCACCCATCTTGCCTAGCGATGTGGTTCCTTTGCTACCCATCTACGGTCCTTGCCGCGAACGCTCCAGGCCTTGAAAGATAAACGTTGCACTAAGGCCGCCACTTTGCGAGGTAGCCTGCCAGCTCCTCCAACACGTTATCCACTTCGCTAATCGTCTTCGAATCGTCGTTCGTAAGCCGATCGCGAAGAGCGTTCGGAGGATCCTCTCCTGTGAGCTCTCTGAACTCCCCGGACCAGCGTTCAGGAATCTCATCATCCAGCTTTTTTCCCGCAAGAGTTGCGAGGGCGACGGTCCAGACCCTCGGGACGTTGGCAAGGGTATACCCTCCTCCGCCGAATAGTAGGAATCGGCCTTCACAAAGCTCGTGCGCGAGGCTATGCATCTCAGAAACAACTTCCTCGTATGTGTTTGTAGTTAGTCGAAGATGGGCGAGACGGTCATTCGCGTGGCCATCTGCGCCACACTGGACGAGAATAATCTCGGGTCGGAATTTTCTTACAATATCTGGAATAAGCTTGTGAAACGCCTTCAGATAAGCCTCGTCCCCCGTGCCAGGGAGAAGTGGGATGTTTAGCTTGAGGCCCTTCGCCTCGTTCTCTCCGATCTCATCGGGGAACCCAGTTCCGGGGAAGATGTATTTGCCGTTCTCGTGGAAATCGATATCCAATAGTGATGGATCACTGTAATACCCGTACATGACACCGTCTCCATGATGCGCATCGATGTCCATGTAGACCAGTCGTCTGATCATGTACTTCGTCTTCAAGTAATTGACACTGATTGCGGGATCGTTGAAAATGCAGAACCCTGATGCTCGTTCAGGATGTGCGTGGTGCAGTCCCCCAGATGGGTTGAAGACGTGACTAACTTTTCCGCTCATTATCTTGTCGCAGGCTTCTAGGGACGCACCCACGACTAGACTTGTCGCTTCGAAGCATCCCTTGAAAGCAGGAGTATCGCCCGCGTCCAAGAGCCCTGAGCCCTTTTCACTATACTTCTGAACCAACCGAACATACTCTTTCTCGTGAAAGAGAAGAATTTCTTCTTCAGACGCGACTCGTGGTGCGGCAATCTCGATGTCGTCTTCATCGAGTAATCCTTTCGACTGAATCAAGTCATGGGTTAGCTTGACTCTTACAGGACGCAGGGGATGAAGGGATCCGAGGTTGTAATCCAGAAACCTCTCAGAGTAGAGAAGAGTGGTTCTGCCTCCCAAGAAACATCCCTAGCTGGCTATCACTCCACGTGGGCATGAGCTAGCGGCGACTTTTCGTATACCCGGACCGATTTTATGTTCGTGAATTCCAGCATTCCATATCTTGAGAGTTCTCGACCAATTCCACTGTGCCGAACTCCGCCGAAGGGCAATCGGGGGTCTGAGACAACAACGTTGTTAACTGTTACCAGTCCGGCCGAGATCTCTCGCGCGACCTTTTCTGCCCTTCTCGTATCAGTTCCCCAAACCGCTGCTCCCAGCCCGAATTCGCTGTTGTTGGCAAATCTGATCGCTTCATTTTCATCTTTGACTGCCATAACAGGTGCAGCCGGTCCGAACGTCTCTTCCTTCATCATCCTCATCTCCAGTGTTATATCTGTGAGAACGGTGGGAGGATAGAAGGAACCTTTGCGCCTCAGTCTCTCGCCACCAAGTTCTAGATGAGCTCCCTGTCTGACGGCCTCTTTGACCTGCCCGTCTAAGGTCTCGAGTGCCTCTTCCCTGACCATGGGTCCGATATCCGTCTCCGGGCTAAAAGGATCCCCGACTCTAAGTGATTTGGTCTTTTTCACAAATTTTTCTAGGAACTCGTCTAGAACTTTTCTGACTACAAAGATTCGTTTGGTGGCGATACAGCTTTGGCCGTTATTGATGAAGCGGCCTGCGACCGCGCCGGTCGATGCGGCTTCAATGTCCGCGTCATCCAGAACTATGAAGGGGTCGCTGCCCCCCAGCTCTAGAACGAATTTCTTCAGCTGACCGCTCGCCGATTGAGCCACCGTTCGTCCCGCGTTTACGCTGCCCGTGAATGAGACAGCTACGGTATTGGATTCGATTAGGTAGTTGGCTACTTGGGTGCTTCCGAGAATGATGTTGAAGCATCCGGGGATGATCCCAGTTGATTCGAAGGCATTCTGGAGGGCCAATCCCGACTGGGGTGTTATGCTGGAGGGTTTGAAGACGGTTGTGTTGCCGGCCATCAAAGCGGGTGCTGCGAACCGCATGCACTGCCATAATGGAAAGTTCCATGGCATGATGGAGCCGATGACGCCAATCGGTTCGAAGGCTACATAGCTGTCCGTCGCATCCGTTTTTGTTGCCTCTGGGTTTAGAAACTTCGGGCCGTTTTCCGAGTAGTATTCCAGGGCCCATGCGCATTTTGCAACTTCCGGAAGCGACTCTTTGATCGGTTTCCCCATTTCCAGGGTGATTATTCGAGCCAGCTTCTCTTTCTGTGCCCGGAGCGTCTTTGCTGTTCTTTCTAGATAGATTGCCCGTTTAGCTGGCGAGAGTTGACGCCATTTCTCAAAGGCCTTTCTTGCCTTCGCAACTGCTTTGTCAACATCGCCTTTCGTCGATGATTTGTAACGTTTGAGCGTCTTGCCCGTGGCCGGGTTGAGCGTCTCAAACCAAGAGCGCTGTCGACTTGGCAAAGGATACTCCCGAATGCCCTATCTTCGTTTTGCGTGCACCTATAAGACCAACTACGTCTGTTCGTTGGACAGGCAGCACTAGGGTGAGTACCTTGTACGATCTATTGGCCGAGAGCTATGGAGCGGTCGCTCAGAAATGGTAGAACCTGTCCCTTCCGACCGGCATCAGGAAACCAGTCATCGGAATCCGATTCTTGGAATCGCGTTTCGAAGTTGCCTTCTTGAAATCGCTTCCTGAAAATCCGGTCTCTTGAAAACAGGTTTCTGAAACAGCCCATTTGAAAACCATTTCTTAAAACCGCTTTTTTGGGAAACCATCTCCGGAAACCCCGTAACAGCGAATTTTGCGGGCCCCCGGGGACCTACTCGAACCTCGCGTGCCAAGACGTGTTGGTGGTGGACCGGGCGGGATTTGAACCCGCGGCCCTACGGAGCAGTGCTAGTGCCTTCCCGCATTCAGGGTCGAAGACGACCTGCCAAGCGGGCGATCTTCGGCCAGCCCTTGAACGCGCTGTGTACCAGGCTGATCTACCGGCCCACGAAGACCGCGAAACCTAAGACCCACTATTAAATTGGTTCCGTTCTCAGCCATTTCAGGAGTCGCTAATACCTTGACGGCTACCCATAATTTTTCGGCAATGTAGACTACGCCCAAATGTGATACGCAATTCAGGAGGTCCGTCTTCTTAGGGTTCGCCGGGATTCGAGTTGCCTGAGAATGATCAGAACTGGGAGACAATATAGTCCGCGAAGACCGCGTCCAAGACCCCTAGCCCTCCAGCTTTGAAAACTGTAATGTCATTCCCTCTTCTATCTATGATACTGGGGTTGAGGAGCAATTCGCCCAGCTCTCCAATGATGTGTGATCTCGTTATCGCTTTCTCCTCGAGTGGGATCCTTATGTCTCCGTAGGTCGCGACAGCCTGTTCCATTGAATCTACAACAAGAACGGATCTTTTCACGAGAGTTGTGTCCATCTCTCGTGAGTTTGGAAGAGCGGATCCAATGGCGTTCACATGGGTCCCAAGCGGGACAATACTGCCGTTGAAGAGAGGGACACGGGAGCTGGTAGCCAAGACGAGAGCGTCGGATTTTCGAGCTACCTCTTCGGTGGAGGTGGCTGTAGTAACAGGAACCCTAGTGTTCTTGGACGCGCTTCGAACGAACGCAGCCCGATGGGCCTTTGATCGAGAATAAACCAGGACCCGCGAGACATTTCTTACTTCCATTATCGCTGGGAGGTGAGCTTGCGCCTGTTTTCCGGTTCCGATGATTCCTAGGGTATCTATCTCCTTGAGGGCTAAAATGTCCGTAGCCAAAGCCGAGCTGGCTGCAGTTCTAATCGCGGTCAAGGTGTCCCCTGCAATTCGAGCCAACTCCGATCCGGTCTTTGAATCGAAGACAAAGATCGAGGCTGAGGTGGAGGGGAGAGAACCGTTGCGGTTTCGAGGATTCACACTAACTACCTTCACGGATACCGTTCCAAGGCCAAACACATGAGCAGGCATGAAATAGAAAGAAGCGCCGCCTCGAACCGTGAACCATGTTCGGAGTGGTTCGAGAACCCGTCCCCTGGCTCGTTTGACATAAGCTTGCCGGACAAGCCGGATCGACTTCCGAATTGTCAGAGTCTGACTGACTTCCCTGTCGCTAATTGATAGTGCCGCCTTCACGTCACAAGATACATTGTCGTCAGCTTAACAGAGTTCCTAGGCCGCACAAGTCCATCCGGAGATTGAACATGCTATTGCTTGATAACCAGTATGGGATTCATTGTGGCGCAGACCCTTCCCGTGTAATTCTCGTCGCATCCGCCGCCCTAGCTGGACTTTTTCTTCTATTCGCCTAGGATACTCGTCATGAACGACCATGGCCGTGCACGGGGAACATTTCGCCTATTTCCCTCCCTGACCAGCCCTCAAGGGCTGGAGATCCTTTGCCCGACCCATTGGTCACGCCAGTAGACGTCGACGTTCTTCGCCAAGTGAACATGTCGCTGACTCGAAACCTGGATTTCTGCCAATCTGGGGAGGGGAGCAAGGCCTGGAGCGAAGTCTTGGGACTACGCGAAGATTTCAAGTCCCATCTAGCGTGGGTTATGGGGCTAGGTCGTCTTTCAGAGACTTTCTCTCGCCATGCGGTTCCAAACTATCTCGTTCGGGTTCTTCATCCCTTGTCGCAAAGCCTCCGTGTGAACCTCCTTCTAGGTATGTTGCCTGACTGTTTCTTAGAGGTGAGAGCGTTGACTGAACAGCTGGCTCGGGCGTTCCAGGCCGATCTTAAGTTCTCGAAAGAAGCCTCGTTTACTAGTAAGCTCTCACGGTTGGATGTTCGGGAACCGAGCCTTTACAAGCTGACGGGCGAAACGGACACGAGCGTTCTTCCTTTACTATCTGAGTTGGGGCACGGATGGGTCCGAATGGACCAGCCATTAACCGGCATGGGTGCTTCCCTGCCTGTTTCAGCCGCGTCAACCACGTATACGTCACGGGATATTCCTGAGCTGTCGAGGCTTGCGTCGGCGGTGAAGCGTTTCCGGGAGTTGTTGTCTAAGACCATGAACCAGTGGTCATCTAAGCTGGAAAAGAGGGATTCGCCTTCATCTGCCAAAGATCCTGAGAAATAGATACGCCGTTCTATAGATCGAGTGTCCTCGCCCAAACAATACTTTCACTCCTCACTGTGAGAGATAAGTGGACCTGGATCCTAAGCCATACAGGTTCACATGACCGCTGAAGTGTTAGATATTCAAGACCTAGATGGCGTCGGACCCGTCACCGCAAACAAGCTTCGAGAGGCAGGCTACGACTCTATTTCGTCTCTCGCAATTGCACCTATTCGCGAGCTAGTCGAGAAAGCTGGTCTCGAAACCAGCGTTGCCCACAAGATCAGTAAGGCCGCCCGCGAAACCATCCAGACAGACTTTGTCACTGCAAAACAGTTATGGGAGCGACGTAAGACTCTGCTTCGCCTCAGCTTTGGGTCGAGCAACCTCAACACGCTGTTGGGTGGTGGACTTGAGACTCAGGCTATCACCGAGTTCGTCGGCGAATTTGGTGCGGGCAAATCGCAGATCTCTATGAAATTGAGTATTCAGACTCAGCTTCCCGCCGCAGAAGGAGGACTGGAGGGAAAAGTCCTCTTTATCGACACGGAAGGAACTTTCGCGGCCCAACGAGTATTCCAGATGGCCCAGGCTAGCGGGCAGGATGCTGACAAGATTCTCGATGGCATCATCTACAGTCGCGTTTACAATAGCGACCATCAGATACTGACTGTCGATCATGCTTTCAAGATCTGCAAGGAAGAAAATATCAAACTGCTCGTCGTCGACTCCATCCTCTCACACTTCCGCGGCGAATACATTGGCAGAGAGTCCCTCAGCGAACGACAACAGCGTTTGAACAGCCATCTCCACAAGCTCCTCCGTATCGCTCAAGCCCTAAACCTCGCAGTCATAGTCACCAATCAGGTGCAGGCCAATCCGCAAGCCTTCTTCGGCGACCCTATGCGTCCCGCGGGCGGGAACATCATGGCCCACGCATCCACACATCGTATCATGCTCAAAAAGTCCAGTCAGGGACTACGAGTCGCCAAGGTCATAGATTCGCCCTATCTGCCAGAATCCGAAACCTACTTCCGCATCACGGAAAAGGGCGTTGAAGACGCTGTTCCCCGCAACAAACGCGACGAATAGGACAGTCACAATGAGTCGGACATGGGGACGCGACACACTGAACCCCTTAAGTCCAAGACATGGCAACTAGACCAGGACCAGTCAAGCGCTCAAGGTTTTCTGTATAGTTGCAGCCTCTGCGATGAGAACCTAGTTCTCTCTAAACTGTTCATCAATCCACGCAAAGTCCAGCTTGTCTTCCTGGACATCTGTCCGGGATGCGGTTTCGAGCTTGAAAAAACCATCAAGGTCCAGCCGTCAGTTCTTCCACCGGGAAAACGGCTTCTTACGAATATGATCTGCAAAAACGTGGAGGAGCTGTTCGAGCCTGGCGAGCTGTTCGAAGCTAAGCTGAGTAGAGGAAACACGTTGCTCCGAGATGTCCGGTCGGATCTGCCTTGGGGGATTGAACTGCTTGATGAAACCCTTGCTCTCCGCTTCGGCGAGCTAGTCAGCCTTCAGGGCGAAGCGTCTAATGCTCTCAGCCATCTCTTCTGCGTCCGAGCTATCAATCCTCTTCCGCCCGGATTGGATAGTGATGTCGTGTTTGTTGACGGGGGCAACGTGTTCGATTCGTACACTGTATCTCGGCACGCTTTCAATCTCGGGCTCGATCAGGAGAGGACGAAGCTGCGGATTCATCTCAGCAGGGCCTTCACTCACCACCAGCTAAGCAGCCTCATAACCGATGAGCTCGCGCAGGCAATTGACCAGTGTGACGCCAGGCTGGCGATCGTATCAGATATTACCGCTCTCTACTGCGATCCCGATGTCAAAGAAAAGAGGGAAGCATTTGATCTATTCTCCAAAGATATTCGTTCCTTGGCCATTCTTGCAGAACAGCGAAACATGATCATTGTGGTTACGAACTTGCAGTCAAGAAGCAAGGCGATGGACGATGTTCTGGCTAGAATGGCCCACGTCTCCGCTACTCTTCACGATAAGGGAGAGTTTACGCGGCTGACCGTTACAAAGCATCCGTCCATCCCAGCAGGCAACGCGGAGATTGTTACCTTAGACAATCAGACACTGACAAGATATCTCCAACGCTGATTCTCGGGAAAACCGCTCATGCGACGTAAGACCGCTGAAACATACCCCACTTTTTTCTCGTAGAGATTTTCTGTCCGGCAGGCAAAGTAGGTGAGACAGGCGGTTCAGGGCACAATCTTGGCCTAGATGCCGAGGCGAAAAGTCGGGAGATCTTGACCGGTTCACGAACGATCCTCAGGGCAATCTAGAGCACCCCTCCCAGATTCGAGATCAGGGCTTATTCTGGGCGATTTTTTCTCAGAGAGAACAGTACCCTCCGGGTCCCCGTCAGCTGATCTTCGGGGCTGCAAGCTCGTATCTGCTCCTTCCGAGCATGGATCGAAGGTATTTGCCATCATACCCAAGAGGCAAGAGAAGATTCGCTACTGACGAACACAACAGGTCCACGTACCGCTCCGAATCATAGACTGTGTCTTCACCAACAACCTCCCGCGGTAAAGCCGTGCGGGTCCGATCACTTGTTAGAATGTAGCTGACCTGCTGCCCTGCGTGCACCGAACCCCCCTGTGCAACAAGATGCCTCGCGGCAATCGCCTGAGGAACCTCGTGAGTATACTCGTCCGGATTCTTGCTCAGATTCCTGACTATCACAAGATCCTCTAGAGGAATCTTGCGCTCTCGCAGTAAACCCGCGAACCTTTCCAGGACCCTGAGAGCCTCAGGGATGAGAAGCCTGAACTCGCCTGAATCACGAGCTCTTGTAAAGATATCCAGCATCATGCGCTGGCACTTTCTAACGACATCCGGAGTATCATGCCTCCGAAGATCTATTCCACGAACCTTGAGCGTTCCATCCTCGAAAATACCATAATACCGGTTAAGCACTCCAACCTTCGAGTCTGTTTTCGAACTGAGAAAAACAATCCACTTGTAAGTTCCCTCAAAAGAAATAGGCAGACTAAGCTCTTCACGGAGGACCCTGCAGAGATCCTCGTACTCGCCTCTTGTCGCTTCCTGTTTGCGGAGCCAGAAAGAATCGACTATTCCATGGACAAGCGTGAAACCACGAGCCTCAGCCAGAGCCGTGGCCTCTCTCAGAACTTTTCTGCTGAAGGCACAGGTCGCTATGTGAGCATCTATCTTTCCAAACCGGGCATTCTTGAATCCAAGGTAGCCGAATGAACAGACTAGTATCCACTTGAGCGCAGCCTGGCGTTGGTCATAACGTGTCTTCAACTCCTCGTCCACCGCAGCTTTCTTTGCAGCCTTGTACCGGGCTCGTTTGTCGAGCAGGATTTTCAGGGAAAGAGGAACGATGCCTGCCGATCGCTCGCAGATGTTGAACTCGAGCTCTGGAACACGATTTGCAGAGTCCGGACAACAAGAACAATTGACGGTCTCGCCGCTGAGATTCTTCTGGGTCATGATTGTCGGATAGAGACTGGCAAAGTCCAGCTCTCCAACATGATCATGAATACCGATCTCAGGCTGATAGATGAATCCGCCACGGTCAGCGACAACCAGCTCACCGCTGTTCTTCAGTTCTTCAGGCTGATTCTTGTTCCATGGAATGAGGACGTCTCGCTTGACCGCGTGGTATAGCTGGAGGCTTGTCATGTTGGTGCCGATCGTCGCACGGCTAGCCCTCTGGATCGGCATGATACACGTCCGTGACACCTCGAAAAGACCCTCAAGCCCGCAGTCAGCGCTCACGTAGGCATTGTTCTGATCCACGTGCAACCGACCCAGAAGGCGAGCGGCAGTCTCACGATACAGTATCTTGCCGTAAGAGAAGTAGCTGTGGCCCTGAACCTCATAAACTCGGAGAGGCGATATGTCTCGGCCAAGGATTAGCTGGTCAAGAATTCCAAGCTCTTGGGCTCTGCGAGCAAGATATGGGAAGATGAAAGAATCGCCGCCATGGGTCATGATCACGTCAGGGTCCTCGACCCTGAATGCCTCTACCAAGCCTAAGATCTTGTCTATTTCATCGCCCGAGTCCAGGGAAAGTATCTCTTTTTCGTTGCGGGCAAAATGGAACGAGGCTAGTTTATCGTCGAAGCTTCGAATTTTCCTGATCTTCTCGGTCTTGATCTCAAAACCCACCTCTCTTAGAGGTGGCAGTTGATAATCAATGGATTCCCTGGAGTCCTTAAGAGTCCAGCTAACTCCTCGAACGGTTTCTTCCGCTTCAACAAAAGCTAGCGGGAAGAGGCCTCTGCGATACAGATACATCTGCGGCGAGGGGACGTCGATATCGTAGAAACGGAACTTGGAATAACGGCCAAACTGTTCGAGCTTCCTGGCCAGTCCTACTGCTTCCCGGTCTCCATCAACTTCTACCTCTAAAACTCTCGATCTTTCACGGTCGCCAGCCTTCTCATACCGCTCAACGAAAATAGCGTTTTCAAGACCGGGGCGACAAGCGAGATCTAGGAGGTCCCGATAACTTCCGCCTACATGGATTTTTGGCTTCCAGGGATCAGTGAGTCTTACACAGCTACCATCGGTTTTCTTTAGCCATATGACCATCTGGCCAGCTTTGTGGTAGAGGTCGAGAATCCAGCCTTCGTGCTTCAAACCTGCAGCCAAAGCGAAGATTAGCCTATAGCCGTGTCTAATCCAAGAGAGAGAAGCGAACCCGAGAATGAAACTATTCGCTAGACGATGAGAGTGCAGCTTAGCAAAACCCAATAACCCTACCTGAAAGTGAACCTCCTCAGAGGGGCAGTGTGAACTTGAAACCCGGAAGCTCGAAAAGTTCCTGGCACAACACTGCGATGTTCTTACTGATACTTGCGTCTCTTGCGATGTTCGGGACCATCGCCTATACCATCACCCTCCAGGAGGTCAGTAACTATGCAATCTCATACATTACTGGTCTTCTCATCACGGTTACAGGTATTCTACTCGGTCTATCAGGGATCACACCGCTGTCGAAGTCGTTGGAGAGAATGAAACTCCAGGTTACGCTGACAATAACTACTCTACTCTGGCTGGTCGCGATTATCATGATTGCCCTGACTACTGGGTTCACCTTCACTCCTTCGACACCTTTACTCCGGTATCTCTTCCTCACCGGCGTTGGACTCTTCACCATTCTAGTCGTATTCTACTCGACGTCTACGATAGAAGCGACAAGACAACGACTCTTGGTCGAGCTGGCGGCCAAGGGAGGCGAACCCGGAAAGACGACTGGCTAGACGGAGAAGGGAAGACCGAACGGGATTATTCTCAGGCCGGGCAGGTTATCGCCAGAAAGCCCACCAGGGCTTCATCTCGGCGGCAACTAGTCCCAAGACGCCGGCGACGATTACGAGTAGTACGGCGGTGCCTGCTCCTCCAGTCAACACGAGTAGGACTATTCCTGCGAGTAGTGTTATGATGCCGCCGAGTTTCCGGATGCCGGTGTAGATGAGCCAGCCTCCCAGGATGGCGCCTAGACCGAACAGGAAGACTAGGCCGTTGATGGCTAGGGAGCCGATGCTTAAACGTCCAAGTCCGCCGAGGGCGGATACGACGAGCAATACACCGCCGATCAAGGCGAGGACGAAAGCCAGGAGAGATAGTAGCCTGTGTATTTTCAAGGGCATCTTCAACTTCATAGTTTCGAAAACCATCATGATCGGGATAATAATTCAACAGATTTGAACAATGGAACACCGATTATTCTCGATCAGAGATAATCACCCGTGCGACGAGGTCGGAAGGAGCACTCATGCGACGCGAGAGTCGGTCGCTAAGACCCCCTATTTTCTAGAACACCCGCTGTCTGGCGTTGATAATGGGCGAGATAGGCTATTCAAGGCGCAATCCGGGCTTGGCTGGCTCGGCGAAGGACGCGATTAGCCCAGCGAATCTAGCGGTGATCTTGCGGTAGCCTCCCAGACTCAAGATCGGGGCTGATAACAGGCGATTTCGTGAGATGGAGGCTTCCGGGTCGACCACTCTTGCGTCGCGAGGTCGAGTCCCTAAGACCCCCCCTTTTGGCGAGGAGATTTCCTGTCCGGCAGTGATAATGGTGATAATGGGCGAATATTGCGATTCAGGGCATGGTCCAGGCTTGGATGGGAAGGCAGAGAGAGGGGAAGTCTAGGGAAGTTCCCGAACGAATTATGGGCGAAATTTTAGCCATGTTTCAGAATCGAGATCAGGGCTTGTTTTGGTCTTATTTCCTACACGAATGGAAAGATTATGACAGAGCACCAGATAGAAACATGGAGTGATGTCTGAAAAGAAGCGCGTGCCTCCATGGGAACGCGCCCAGCTAAGCTTCACCCTGGCAGAACGAAGGCGTCTCCGGAAGGTCGAGGAGAACGAACGCCCAGGCAAGACACGTCTATTGGATCTGGAAGAGAACAGGAGACGGCTTGCCGAGATCAGGAAACACTTCTGCCCGGACTGCCAACGCTACATCCATAGCGACCAACTGACAAGGGAGGAGAACAAGATCGGCGAAGAACAAGGCTTCTGCAAATGCGCAAAGAATGCGCCTAAGCCCTGACCGTCAGCGTCTAAGACTTCAACGCTAGACCGCAGTTGTGGCAGTAGTTCTTTCCAAGACTCTGCGTGTTGCACGATGGGCATCGGAGTCTTGTGCCGCAATTACTGCAGAACTTCCAACCAAAAGATTGCATATGACCGCAGACGGGGCACGTGTCCTGCTGTTGAGGCGGCACTAGAAGCAGTAAGCCCTGCGTAACTGCCAGCTGTACAGCTTGTCCAATCGGATTCTGGCTTGTACCCGGGCTCAGCGGGTGGGCATGCATTTCTATCATAGAGATCGCTTCCAGGCTCAAATAGATTCTTGCTCGCCGCTCTTCCCCAACTCTCCCCCAACACTTGCTCTTGGCGGGTGCCGCGGGCGGAGAGAGGTAACACGACACTATTACGATTGTCGACGGAAGAGGCATAGCACAGCGTCGTGCTAGGCCGTGACCTCTGAGGACTATGAATCGCCTGAACAGTTGCTCTCAGAGTCCATACACAAGAAGGCGCTGGAACTGTCTGAACTCCAGACAAATATTACCGGCGAGAAATACGACTTAGGAGAGCTGTTCGTACGGATACTTGCGGAAAGAGACTGGACTGACAAGCTCGGGTCCATCCTCGGAAATATCCGAAACCGGTTCCGCCTACGTAACACAGACACAAAACTCTCCCTGGAACTCAGGGAACTCATCCCCGACATGAACGAGGTGGCAAAAGCCTATGACGAAATGACCAGCGGCTACAAAGAATTCATACGAACCGTGTTACGATCGACGCAGCGCTGGCGAGAAGACGAATAAGAATACCCTCCCCAGAGGCTGTCGAAAATATTGAGATCGGTCACGACGAAGTAATCCGCCCAGGTTTGCGGGTTTGTCCCTTCGCGATGAGCCAGCCTTTATCCAACCGAGACCAGGGTGAGCCGTTGACGAATCCTGTCCGAAGACAAACCAAGTCTCCGCAAAGCCGTGACGATGCGCTACGCCGTAGCCTTGTACATGAGCTCTGTCCTAGGCTCAGGAGTCCTAGTCCTGCCAGGACTGGCAGCACAGATTGCGGGCCCAGCCTCACTGCTTGCATGGCTCCTGTTATCACTGGCTAGTTATCCGCTCGCGTACACCTTCGCAAGCCTATCGGCCCGCAAACCTGAATCAGGCGGAGTCTACTCATTCGCGCGCGAATCCTTCGGGTTAGAGACGGCTGACGCTGTGGGCTGGCTCTTCATCGTCTGGTATGTAACCGGCGCTCCTGTAGTTACCGTTATTGCCGCTTCCTATCTCTCATACGCGATTCCATTGAGCAAGACAATGATCTACGTCGTTGCGGGGCTGATAATTCTTGGAACTTTCCTGATCAATTATCGAGGAATCGTCGTCAGCGGGAAAGTTCAGCTCGCAGTGATAGTCGCCATTGTCGGATTACTACTGACGGCAGTGATAGCGTCTGCCCCACTTGTTCGGGTCGAGAATTTCACTCCCTTCTTCCCCAACGGGATTCTGCCGATCGGCGTCGCTGCAGCATTGATCTTCTGGTCGTATCTCGGCTATGAGAACGTGTCCAATGTAGCGGAGGAGTTCAAAAACCCAGAGCGAGATTTCAACCGAAGCATTACCCTCAGCGTAATCGTAATCGGAGCCTTGTACCTCTCGGTAGCTATCGCGACTGTTGGAACCCAGGCCTACAAAGCTGGAGGGAGTGTCGCTCCATTCGCCGCGATCCTTTCGAACGCCCTCGGCATTTACGGAGGTGTCAGTACCGGAGTTCTCGCGGTTTTCATCATATTCGGAACAGTAAACGCCTACACGACCGGGATGTCCCGAGTCATCTATTCCGTCGCCAAGGAAGGAGGCCTTCCCAGAGCAATAGCTCGAATCCACAGCAAGACGGGTGTTCCTCACCTTTCACTCGCATTACTAACTGGCTTAGGAATGATCACATTGGTCGTGTCGTATTTTCTGAGCATCGATTTACAGACGGCGCTCCTGATTCCCAGTGGCGCAGCAATTCTCGTCTACGTGATCGGTTCCGCGTCGGGAGTCAAACTACTCAAAGGCGGCCGAGCAAAATTGTTTCCGTGGATTTCGCTCGCTGTCTCGGTTATCATGTTGCCCTTCGTAGGGCCCGTGCTCGTTGTCAGCGTTGCAGTTGCTTTGCTCGGCTTGTACTACAGAAGACTCCGCGGATTACGCCGATAAATACCGATCTCAATATTCGCGGGCTTAATGATCACTATGAAATTCGGCGTTCAGATCGAGAACCATCTAGGGGTAACATACAACGGGGTCCGGAAAGTTGCGCTGCAGGCTGAAAAATCTGGGATAGACGGTCTCTTCATCTGCGACCATCTGATGGGAAGGAATGAGGAGACGTTCCGGCAGCCCTGCCTTGACCCATGGGTAACATTGGGGGCCCTGGCTCAAGCTACAAGGAAGATTACGCTCGGGACCCTTGTAAGTGCTGTCGGTTTCCGTTATCCATCGTTGCTGGCCAAGATGGCCTCGACCCTCGACCATGTTAGTGGAGGGAGGTTGATGCTGACTGTTGGTGCGGGTTGGCACGAGCCGGAGTACAAGGCGTACGGTATCCCGTTTCCACGGGTTGGAGAACGGATGCAGCAGTTGCGGGAGGCAGTCCAGATCATACGATCGATGTGGACTCAAGACCAAGCAACATTGGAGGGCAAGAACTTCAAGATCGATGGCGCCTGGTGTTATCCAAGACCTGCGTCGCCCAAGATCTGGGTCGGTGGAGGCGGAGAGAAGATGTTGCTTCGTATTGTCGCGGACCTGGCCGACGGATGGAATGCTGTCGGGTTGAGTGTTGATGAGTACGGGCGAAAGCTGGAGGTTCTAAGAGTGCTCTGTGAGAATGCTGGTAGGAAGCTCAATACTATCGAGAGATCCTACTATGGCAGCTGCCTGGTCGGGAGCAACGAGAACGAGTTTCGTGAGTCTTTCAACAGATACTATGGGCAGTATCGGAAGGCGGAGGAGTCGATGGAAGTCTTTGTCGAACGAATGCGTTCCACCCGGCCCCTCATCGGGACAGCAGCTGAGGTAACCGAGAAGATGAAAGGTTTCCAGGAGTTCGGCGTTTCCTATTTCATCCTCTACTTCCCGGACAAGGAAGGGTTGAGCTTGTTGAAGCGATTCGCGGACTTGGTGATGCCTCAATTCACGGCTGTCTCGTAAGACTGCTGGGGAAACTTAGGAGAATTGTAGTCGGACGAATAGAAACCCGAGTAGGAAGATAGCCATTGCGATAGTTACTAGTCCGCGCGAGAGACACTCATCTCCCAGCGATAGGAATCGTAGGGTCATATCCAGTCGAGCTTGGAACGACTGGGACTTGCTTGGAATATTTCTAGAAAAGGGGGAGTTTGGGTTGGACATGGACTATCATGCTAGCTGGTTAGAGGTACGATCAGTGCTTGCGCGTGCATCGTCGTGGTGAGCGATCCAGTGCCCGTGAGAGTGAGGGTTACGGTTGTCGGGCTGGTCCATCCTGAGGCAGCTGTGGTGCTGCCGCTGAGTCCGGGAGCGAGACCGACGATAGTTATGGCCGGTGTGTTGCCCGTGCCGTGATAGGCGATTGTGACCGTGAAATGTGTGCTGTCGGTGATCGCGAATCCGGTTGCTGTGACGTTGGCTACTGTGCTAATGGCCCTGAAACTTAGCGTGGAGCCGCCATCATGGTCCCAGCCAGCTGGCCCGGCCCCCTTCAAGCCGGACCACTGGCCGTTGGTGGCTGTGCTTTGCTGTGATGGGTTGGTGGCTGCAAAGGCGTTGTTGAGTCCGTAGCCTACTGCTCCCGCACCGAGTCCGACGAGCAGGATCACGAGCACTACTGAGCGCGTTGAGATGCCTCTTCGCACTGTCGATTGAATGTCTGGTTGGGACATTTTTTCTTCGAGATACACATTGTCCGGGATAGAGATGGTGGTTCTCCTAGGAATTTGTTTAAGTTCTCAAGAAACAGCGAAATGGCTCAGATTTGGTTCTATTGCAGGGGTCGGAATAGATTCGGGCTCCTCTGCTCATGATATTCTCTGAGATGTGACGGCAGAAGCATGTTCAGTACGACGGTTCAAGAGGCGGAAGTCGGAACAGAGGCAGGTAAGCTGCAGGCGGACCTCCGGGGCGTCTTCAGCAAGATTCTGAGCCATGCTAGGAGAATCGACACAAGCATGACCCTCGGAGAGGGTACTGAGGCGCTGGGGCAACTCAGAGAACTTGAGGCATATCTCGAAAGGGGCTTGGAAGTTCTCAGCAAACCGTTAGCCTATGGGTCCTAGAGACGTCTGGATAGGCGGCAGACCGACAGAATCTCCTTTTCTGGTCTCTCTCCCAAATGATTTAGTCCATAGGTTCCCTTCCATACATCATGCCTGAGAATAGAGTAGTTCTCATCACTGGCGCATCGTCTGGATTCGGCAGAGAGACTGCCCGTTTGCTGTTGGGTCGCGGCTTCAAGGTCTACGGTACGAGCCGGAATCCTTCGGCAAAGCCTCAGGAGTCAGGTGTCGGTATGCTCGCGCTTGATGTGGACTCTGACGACTCGGTCCAGGGCGGCGTGAAAGAGTTACTTGATGAAACGGGACGTCTGGATATCCTTGTGAACAATGCTGGTTACGTGCTGACCGGGGGCGCTGAGGAGACGTCGATCGCTGAAGCGAAGGCGCAACTCGAAACAGACTTCTTCGGCCCGGTCAGAATGACGAAAGCCGTACTGCCGACCATGAGGAAACAGGGTTCGGGGCAGATCGTCAACATATCCTCGCTGGCAGCGGTTCTGCCGGTTCCGTTCGAAAGTTACTATGCTGCGGCGAAGGCAGCGTTGCTGGCATGGTCTGAAGCGTTACGGCATGAGGTCAAGAGCCTCGGTATCAAGGTCTCAGTTATTGAACCGGGATTCTTCAAGACCAACCTAGGCAACACTAGAAAGACTACGAAACATACGATACGCGACTATGACGAGCTGCGGCAACGAGCTACCGCTGCACTAGATGAGGATTTCGAGAATGGAGCGGATCCGAGGCTCGTAGGAGAGATGGTTCTCCGAATCATCACGAGCGGGAACCCGAAGCTAGAGTACGCTGTTGGCAGAGAGAAGCGTTACAAGACGCTAAAACACCTGATGCCCCAGTCAATAATTGAGAATGGTGTGAGAAGGCACTGGAAACTCGACAGATAGAATTCCTGTGCTAGGCGCACCGACCATGGTTGATAGTCTTTGCCGGTCTTCGCTTCAGGTTTCGGCCTCGTCCTCTTCGACTTTACGATTTTCCTCTGGGTTGCCGGTGAGATCTTTGGGGCGGGATTGGTTCCACGGCTTCGACAACGCGGGGCAACCCGTGTCAAGAGGGACCGAGGCTCCCGAGCCCTAATCACCATCTCAATACTCATCTCCGTGCTCATCGCTTTCTACTTCGGATACGGAGGCTTTGGGCCTCTTCCAGACTCGATTTTCTATGTCGGGATCTTTCTGATGTTTCTCGGGGTTCTGGTCCGCCAGTACGCAATCGCGATCCTGGGCCGCTTCTTCTCCCTGTCAGTTCAGATATCTGAGGACCACAAGGTTGTCGAGAAGGGTCCGTACAGGCTGGTCCGCCACCCGTCGTATACTGGCGTCCTGATCACGTTTGCTGGACTGGGCTTGGCAGTGCAATCTTTAGGCGCGCTGTTGGTGCTGCTTCTCTTCTTCGTTATCTCGTTCGGGTACAGAATGCATGTCGAGGAGCGGGCCTTGTTGTCAGGGCTGGGCCAGGACTATGCCAGCTACATGAAGAGGACGAAACGGCTCATACCCTTCCTCATCTAAGAGATACTATCGGGGAGCACTCTGAATCATTAGGGGGATAGTGAACAGGTGGGTTCGAGGAGTGTTCTGTGGGGCGTACGATTCCTTCTTGGCGTTTGGTTGTGAACGATGAGCTTGAAAGAATAGGAAGGTTCAAGGACTTTCTCAGAATCGAGGACAAGGAAATATTCGACGATCTTCTACGCCAGTGCAAGCACTACGCACCCTACGCAAGCACCATGGCCTCGGTGGTGAAAGAGGTTCCACTAATGTTCTCAATGCTGTTCGGCCAACACAAGATGATATGGGAACTCGAAAAAAGACTAGCCAAGCTCGAGGCGAATCAAACTCAACAATCTAACTCACAGATTCCCGCTCAGATCTTGCAGGTGAGCCCGTAGCTATCTAGATCCCTTCCGAAGAATGGCAAAAAATGACCAGCGTTAGTGCCGGGGGAGGTCTTGTTCATTTTTCTGAACATGTGTTCATTATTTTGAACATACGAGCCTGGGCTTAGAGCCGCGCCAATCTGTTTCTTGAAAGCACTACTCATCTAAGGGGTCTCGGTGTCAGTTTGTTAATGTGCGAGTAGTTCCAGAGATTAGAGGGTCTTCCCTCTTGGAGAGTAGGGTCGATTCTGGCCTCGAGATTAGACGAATCCTACTATTGACGAGGCTGAGGGACGTCTCAAAGGGTATGACGATGGCGCAGCTTGTCAAGGATTGCGCTAAGGTCTCAGGCTGGGATATTCCCGGGAAGACAGGCTGGGAGGTCGTCCAGCACGTGCTCCAGAGCCTCATCGATGATAAACTGGTGGCGCTAGGGACAAGGTTTGAGGCGACGGTAAAGGGACGGGAGTATCTGGAGGACCCGTTGAAGTGGCGGATTGACGAGAGAACGACGGAGGAGCTGGCGGACAACATGTTCTGGAAGGAAATCTACGACGTATTCGACAAAGCCTACCGTAGACTAAGGCCGAAGAGCCAGACCCTGGCAAAGGGCAGTGTCGATTCTGGACGTTTCGCGAAGGGCGTGGCGTGATTGAAATGATGAGCCAATCCGGATACCTGACCTCGCGTGAGACAGAGATCATTAGGATCCTCAGGGTCTTGGGGGAAGCGGCGGACGGGTTCGTGGTCGTCGGGGGATATGCTGTCAATGCTCTCGGTCAACACCGGTTCTCGATCGACTGCGAGCTCGCGACCAACCGGGACAACACTCCGATCCTAGACTCAACGCTCCTAGGAGAGGGATATGAGCTGCGGAGAAACGAGGTCCGACCGCCCCTGGGCGTGACAATCAGGGAATACCGCAAGACGGTTGGAGGAGAACCAGTATCAATCGAACTGTTCGTGGACACCGTCGTCAGTACAAGAACCCGGGGAACCTGGACCTACGGTTTCATACAGGAAAATTCTGTAGAGGCAATAATAATGGGGGCCACAGACTCGACCCCGTCTAGGGTGGCTCATAGGAATCTGCTCGTCGCGATGAAGTTGCACGCAGGCAGGACCGAAGACTTCGGAGACGTTGTAATGCTATCGGAAAAAGTCGATTGGAAGACCGTTGCGAGATACGCGGCCTGCGGATCAAAAGAACAACTGGTCGGGCAGATAGAATCCGGGATAGGAGAGATGTCTTCGCCGAAATTTGCGTCGGACCTGAAATCCACCTTCGCCATGAGAAGCGATCCGACCTTCCTGATCAAGCGGGCCATCCTCAGCCTCAGTGGGCTAAGAACACTTCTCGCCCGGGAAAAATTCAAAGATTCCCTGTAAAACCACAATCCACCAGACGAATGGTTTGTTCGTCGAACACTAATATTAAGCGACATCAGGCGCTAAGCTCGACCGTTTCAGGAGGATTGTGCGATGGCCAAGCGGTCTAGGGAAGACGCACGATGGTGGCTCGCAGCCTCTATAGACGATTACGAGTCGGCACAGCTGCTCTTCAAAGGAGGAAAATACAGCAAGACGGTTCACGTTCTCCATAACGCGACTGAGAAGGCTCTTAAGCGGCAATTCTGGCCGAGCGAAAGAGGCCTCCCTATGGGACCGGTGGACATAACCTCGCTCGGCTGTACGAGATGGTTCAGTCGAAGCTCAAACTACCCACGAAACTGGTGAGGACCATTGACGACCTATCGCCCCTATACTTGCCCTCGGAATACCCTGACGCGGCCCTAAGGTGTACCCGGGACACTGTTCAAAAAGGAGCAAGCCCAGAGATACCTTCGAGAGGTAGGCGAGCTGGTACAGTGGCTAAAGAAGAAGATGCCCAGAGAATAGCCAAGAACTATCTAAGAAGACTCGCTCGAAACATCACCATACATCAGGCGATTCTGACCGGGTCGAGGGCTACAGGCTCGTATCTGGAAGATAGCGATGTGGACTTGATAATCGTCTCCGACGATTTCTCCAGGATGCAGCTTCCCCAGAGGCTGAGGTATCTCCAGAGGCAGTGGAAGAGCAAGATCCCCCTAGAAGCATTCGGGTACACCATCAGCGAGTTTCGATCCCTCCAGCGAAAGAGTACCTACGTCAAGGAAGCACTCCGGACTGGAATAGCGCTGCTCGATGCACGGGGGCGGGTCGCATCTTAGCCTAGACTGTTATGTCCGGATCTCTTTTCTAATTGGAATGGCAGTCGCCACTCTTTCTCCCAGTGTGCCGTCCGGGTTGAGGAAGCGGTAGTATTCTCCACAGTCTACTACCGGCTTCCAGTGAACGTGAGCGACTTTCACCGGTCCCTTCTCCGTTTCTACTGTCATGAAGAAGACTTCTCCAGGCTCGAAAACGTCTTTGCCATCATGCTTCTTACGTTCTGATTGCGGAACTAAGTGAGCCCTTTCGACCAACACTAGATGTTCCGCCCTTACAGTCTCTTCCACGTGGAACACGGTTTCCGCTATCTTCCAAGGTTTGAGGCGCCTTCCACCCGCCTTCATCATGATTTTCATTCAGGCCTCTCCCCATAATAGATGCCGATTGCGAAACTCTTATCGGAAGCGAAACTCTCGGCCCAGCAGGCGCGGACACATCTAGCGGCTCCTCTCAGAGAGGGCGAGGACCCACTGAAAACAAAAGTCTACGCAACCTAACCGGCGCCCGGAATCTTTCGGCATGTTCAAATTCCAATTGTCATCTTGATAACCGATTGTTTTGACCCCTAGAGAGCGTGAACTAATGACCGGTATGGGCAACTGTTACGCTTCGTGTCACGAGGACTTTGAGCATACTGTAGAGATGGTTGGTGACGCTCGAGGCTTGACGGTTGATGAGGTGAAGAGGATGCTTGAGGATATTCGCGAGAAAAGTCGGGGAGAGGCTGATTATCAGAGGCTTCGTGGCCGGTTGCCGAAGGACTTCCCGTTATAGAGGTCGAGATTGATTGACGAAGTGTCCTCGTTGTGGTGTGGGTTTTCAGAAGCACGATGATTTTGATGATCTTGCCGGTCATTTTGTTGCGGAGGCTGGGCGGAGTGATGCGGGGCATGTGATGTGGTTGAACCGGAATATTACCAAGAACAAATCTGATCGGAAAACGCTGTCAGGGTTGTTGGGCGAGTTCTTTGATCTGGGAAATCGGAACTTAGAGTCGTGGGTTAAGAGACGGTTTATCGAGAAATTCTATGGGTCCAGTCCGCACCCGTTTGTGCTGGCGTTGCAGCATCCTTCGCGTGCCACGTTGCTGGGGTATGTTGTTGAGCATCAGCATTTCCTCCGTCAGTGGGTCCGGTCGTGCAGCTACATCATGGCGCGGACGGACGAGATGGACGTCGTCTTGTATGAACTGGATAATATCAACACGGAATACGGTGGCGTAGGGACGGGTCAGCCGAGTCATTATGAGCTGTTATTGAGGATGGGGGAAAGTCTAGGTCTAGATCGGAAGAAAGTGTTTCGGATGGCCCCTTTGGAGGATACGAGGGAGGCGATCCGTGTCTGGGATAGTATCTGTCGGGATGATCACTGGGTTGAGGGCATGGCCGCGATGCATGGTCTGGAGTTGATTGCGAACCGGAAGCTGAGGGGTGAGGGTGCGAGTATCGGTTATTTTGATCCGGTGATATTGAAGAACGAGGAGATATCGGATCAGGCGAAGGCGTTCCTGCGGGAGGGGTATGAGGCTGATGTGGGCCATTCTGAACAAGCGCTGGGTTTTGTCGAGAAGTATTCTATGTTGTATGGAAATGTGGATGATGTGCAGGCGACGTTTCTTCGATCGATAGACCACTTCGATCGGTACCTGATGGCGCGGTTGGAGAGGAGTAGACAGTTTGAAAGTAGCTGAGAAAGGCTGCGCGATCTGCCAAGCCACCTGGGGCGACTACTGGGAAGAGGTTGAGGGACAACGCATGTTCTTTTGTTGTGATATCTGCGCCATCGAATTCAAGAACATGATTAGCGAAGTGAAGAAACGGACCGGATGGAAGACTCTTGATGAGATCAAGATGACTGGTAACTACCGAGGACGCGAATGCATGGCCTTGTATGGAGGTAGGAGATACAACTTCTCAATCCGATTCGACTCGAAGGGCGGAATAGACGCTTTCAGCGAACATGCCTAAGAGAACGGCCACATCGTCGTCCTTAGCAGGAATCACCCCAAGTGAACTGAATCAGGTCTTTGATGAGGCGACGCGACGCGCCGTGGCTCTGGTGAGGAGAGAACATCCCAACGTGATAGGCGTGATGGTTCACGGAAGTGTGGCGAGAGGAGAGCCGGGACCCTTCAGTGATATTGACCTGGTGGCTGTGACGGGTCGGGGAAGGAAGCCGTCAGAGTTCTCCTACTTCGACGGAGACATCTACGTCGGAGTAGGATTCCTCCAAGTCAGGGATTTGGAGAGAGAGTTTAGCGATCCTAAAGCGTTCTTCTGGGCCCGTGGAAGCGCAAAAGCGACTACAGTGCTCTATGACCCTAAGGGGGTTCTGAAGCGGATTCTAGCTCGTTGGAAACTTGAGAAGCCCTCCCAGCAGATCCTGGAGAAGTCTCTATGGGACATGTATCACAACATCATCGAGTATTCTGGAAAGCTGAGGAATGGTTGGCGCAACAGAGACGAGTATATGACGAGATACGCGGCTCAAGTCATCGCTCAACACGTTGAGAGAGGCATCATTGTCCTCAACAGTATTTCGATTATCAGCGAGAACTATGTTTGGCACCAGGTGTTGAAGGCGAAGAATAGACCAAGCCATCTCGGAATTGACTATCCCATTGCCCGTGGAATAAGAGCGACAAAAGAGACGTCGAAAATCTACCGATCAACGATGAGGCTTTGCAGCGAAACACTACGACTGATCAGAGACGAGCTTCGAGAGAAGGCCAGGCACAAGCGGTTTCGGGCCTTGTTGGCTGAACCACTGGAAAAGCATGGATTATAGAGGAATTGATGCGTTCTGCACCTGATCGCCGAGCCTAGCCGGCTCTCGATAGGCTCGATAGGCGAATAGGACGACCTGTAGCTGCAAGAGAAGAAGTAGATCGCCGATAGGACTGTAGAGAATTCCGAAGGCGAGGCCCCCGACAACTATGGCGGAGAGGGTTGAGGCTAGGAAGCCCCACTTTTTCAGGGTCCAGCAGGAGTACGCGAGAATCGCCTCTACTATCGCAAGTGCTAGGGTGAATCCGAAGTAGAGGATGCCGGCGGCTACAGCAACAGCAAGGGTCAGGTAGCCTAGCAAGATGGCGCTGACCATCAGCCAGTAAACTGTTCCCTCTTCAGCAAAGCTCGTTGCGTGATTCGGCTTTGTCTGGCTCAAACTCTCCACCATTAATAGCCGAGATTAGTAGATTCCAGTTGTAATGGAGATCTCGACCTGGGTCCAGGTCCCTGACTCGACGAGGACGGTTTTCGGTAGGCCCGAGCAGGTAGTATCGTTAAGAAAAATGGGCCGCTGCGCGGTTCAGGTAGCAACTTCCTATGGTCAGGGAGTATGCTCCCGGGTTCAAACCGACCTTGAAGGTTCCGTGGACCACGCAACCACCGACTCCAACCCAGTTCACAGGGACAGTTAGAGGGAGATCAGAGGCAGGTGCGGAGATTATCACAGCTTCTTCGATCTGGTTGTAGTATAGCGGTGCAGGCGCACAGGTTACAGGTACTCTGCAGAGAGGACAGCCATTTGCGATGGAGATGCTTCCGATAATTCCCCCGTCGCGCCTATTAGAGGAGGGCTCGCGAGAGGGGCGAGGTACCCGCCTGGCGAAACAATGAAACCCGCAACGGTTGACACGGCGGTCAGCACGAGAGCCGTGACGATCAGAGATGTACTACTCTTTACCCGCATGATCCTTGCCTGGCCGTCTAGAGGAGCTGCTACGGTTAAGTCTACAGGTTAGAACGATGCGTTCGGATCCCAGAACGCGGCCTATTCCTCTTCTGGCAGAGAGTCCTCGGACTGATTCTGTTCAGAACCTATAATTCCGTTAAGCGTCTTGCTGTAAGCCCTCTAGCGAAATCGGTGATGAGATCACTGGTTGGAGTTTCCGGGGTCCTTCATCAATTGTCCCTGTTTTGGATGGTGCCCATGGGGACCATCAGGGGGGAGGTTGAAGAACTCCAGCATCGGAGTCGCATTCTGATCGTTGCTGGTCAGGGCTGGAAGGTGCCAGTTTGTCTCGATGGTTTTCAGGAACGAGTAGTGGTTGAACTGGTTGGACGAGCTGAACCCGGTCTTGGCCACAGAGCCGGCCCATAGGGCGTAGACCTGGTCGTTGGGGTATTGGTGGTCTCCGTTGCCCTCGTCGAAGACGATGAAGAGCCCTGCCTTCTGGTGGGTGAAGAGGTTGCTGCCGAGTATCATCGGGACCAGTTGGGATAGGTACGTGTCGCCGGTGGATACGCTGCAGTCGTGCATGTCGTTGCAGACGTTGGGTGTCAGCCACATGAAGTTGGAAGAGGTGGAGGGTGATTGAAGGTCCGCGAGAAACAGGTCATCAGGTGCACCGTTTCCGCTAGAGTTGGCTGGGACAATTCTCGAGCATCTGGCTGAGCTGTTGACAATGTCATCGAAGTAGACGAACGGGTTGTGACGCGGCGCATACAGTCCTGATATTCCACCGTCTCCCAGGTAGCAGTTGCCAGGTGAGCAGTTGTTAGTGCAGGTCGAGGGGTAGTCTTCCATATACGCCTTCCATGTCAACCCGCTAGCCTCCAGACTGTCGACTATGTTCGTGGCGTTCCCTGCATTGAAGCCGGGACCTGGGGGACGGTCGGATGTGCTCCAGGACGCGAAGTCTTGGCCGGAGATGAGGGCTAGATAGTTTGGAAGGCTCGGATGATTCACCGCAGAATATCCTGTCGCTAGAGACCCGGAGGATGCGAGCTGGTTCATGAACGGGGCTTGAGAGCTACCGAGGATCTCGCTGAGATCATGGTTCTCCATCAGTATGGTCACGATATAGTTGAAGGGATGGCTGACGGAGGCTGACGCTGGGAGAACGACGTTCATCGGAGCGCCTAGGGCAAGGGATACGAACAGGAGCGGTAAGAACACCATAGCTTGTTTCCAATCCGTTATGGGGATAGCTAGGGTGAAGGCGCTTGGCCGCACTTGAATATTTCGGAAAACCCCGGTTTCCTCCACGAAACTGGCACGCCAGCGATATCCAGGTATAGACTTCTATAGCGCACGCCAAACCCCGCAGGCATAAGCGCCTCCAGCGATTGGGGTAGGTTCCATAGACTAGGATTCAGGGCGTAGGCCCAGCATGAAGGAAGGGTGGCCGGGCAATGGCCGGTGAACGTGGGATTCTATCGTTTTCACGAAGGGCGGGGCGCGGGAAAAACAGACCTCCGGGGGGGTCGCATATTAGTTAACAAGAAAAAAATAGTTAAGGACAAAAGAAAAGTTACAGAAAAAGGAGAGTTACTAGAAATGAAATCTTTGAGAAAACGATGGTGTCTGGGTCAGGCGCGATCCCTCGCCTCACATTTCCTTAAAGGTTGGACCCCATGAGGGTCTGTTCATGGGCTGTCCCACAGCCTGTGCTAATCGAGTCGGTTGTGGTTGAGGAACTGGCTGACCGTGCAAGCTGACCAGGTAATTGGCTTCGAGGCTGAAATGTCTTGTTATCCCGTTAAACAGCAGGAGTCTCAGCGGGCACTATTGTTTCTTGTAGCGTTCCTTCTTCATCGGCGGCGGTTGTCCCTCCCAGTCAATCATGTCTGACGGTTTGCCCCAACGTGGAAGGCCTCCCAAGCCTATGGACTCTGGGAGCATCGTTGGACTGAGGGTTTCGTGTTGCTCGGTCCGTTTCTCTTCAGGCTTGAGACGAACTATCTCGAAGCTTCCTGCAGTTTCGAGCACTCTGTAACCGGGAAGGTGTTGGGTGTAGAGGAACTTGTTGACTAAGAATTTGATCTTCGTGTTGGAGAGACCGGTGACTTCGACGAGCTTCTTGTGCTGAGCTATCTGACCGCTGGAAACGGCCGTCATGTATTCAACTAGGGAGGAGACTTCGTCGTTCTGGAGGTCGTCAGCAACGATCTTGGTCAATCGTTCATCCAGCTGGATTCCGTGTTATACCGGTCCAATTATGATGGAAGCGTTCTATAACAGATTCTGGATCTACAATGGGTTGGCAATCGACTGCCAAGCTGCCTATAAACCGGCTGGCAATACCCTGCCAACCTATTATCCGTCCGAGAAAATAGTTCAAAAAGGAGCAACCCCAAAGATACGTTCCAGAAGAACGGGCTAGTAAGTTGGCTAGGAAGATGCTCCGCAAAGGAAAGCCACGGGCAAAGTCAGAAAAGATCGTGCCGCCAGGCAGACTCAGCGATTCGCTTGGAGCTTGGAATATGAGTGATGAGGAGGAGGAAAGGATCGTCTCAAGCCTCAAGAAGAACTGGGAGAGGACAACCCTTGCGATTCGCACCGCCGAGGAAAAACCTCCCGAAGACGACCAAGACGCCGACAAACTCGTAAAATCTCTGTTGAAGCTGAAGAGAACTGGCAAAGAACCCCTGATCCTTCGTCTCAACAAGCCGGCAACGGTGGTCGTGGCGAGCGGACGAGACCGTTGGCACATGTAGATCCTGCGTCCCCACGGTAGATAAGTTCACGAGCACTGTCTCCGATTGGCCGCGGGCGGCTTCC
>VBBT01000104.1 GCA_005881695.1 Candidatus Bathyarchaeota archaeon
CCCTTATTCCAGCTAGGATTGGAGACGCCGTAGGTGTAGTTGATATCGTGATTCTCCATCATGATGATAACGATATAGTCGAACCACTTTCCGCCGACTACCCCTGAATTGTTTATGTTCAGCGTAGTGGTCGCAAATGTGCTCGAAACTAGAATGACTATTATGAACAGAATGGTCGAAAATGGTGTTCGCATTTTCTTCCTATCTCGAGCGGAGGGTTATGGTAAACGAAACCGGGCCCCGTTTTGAGACCGCGAGCACCGTCCAATCGAACTCTATCAGAGCAAAGGACCTAGCTATAACAGACGATACGGGCTGGAGTTTGTTGACGGATTTGCTAAGCATCCTAAACATTGTACTTGAATCCACAGACCGCAGTGCCCAGCTGCCCCGACCCAGAAAAAAGAGCTTGTGGGTTTCGCCCGAATCTCACGGGCTCATCAGGAGGCTAACCGATAGTTATGGTGAAAGTAAGGGGTGTGCCCGCGTTGGTAGTTGACGAATCTGTTAGTGTAAATGAAACGAGCTGGAAACCATTAGAGGGGATAGATGAACCAGACCCTGTTGATGTAAATGTCACTTGAGTCGGCAATGTTCCAGTTTCAGTGATCGTTATGACGTGTGCTGAATTGCCTGTATTTTCAATGCAAGCATATTGAGTTTGTGTTCCGGGGGAAGTCGTCGACGTTGCTACCGGGACCGACCAAGTCTGTGTTAGACCGGCATCAGCATACGCCGGAGTTGTTGCGGCCGTACAAGTTACGGGATTTGTCGCTCCTTGCAAAGAAGCGAATAGGTTCGTTCCAACGTTGACCACGCTACCAGTGTTATTGATTGAAAGTGTGGATGCGGCGTACGCCACATAACCCGCCAACGATATTGCTACCAATGCTATTGCTACCCTGGCTAATTTGACTCTCTTGGTCGTAAATTCTATCTTCATTTGAAATTGACACCTCCCACATTCTATAGCTCCATATTAGCTTCGAAACGTAAAGCCAACAGGCAATCTATTTAGGATTTGGTATCCGAATCATTCTTTTTGTTGCTAAGGATTCCCAAGAACCAACCCTTAGTCACCCCTCCGGCGTAGTCGAGAATTTGTCCCAGATTCCGTCCTCGCCCTCGCGCATGTTGGAGCGATAACTACCTTCGCCATATTGCCTACGGACTACTCAGGGCACTTGAACCGAGGGTAAGTGCATTATTGGAAAGGCGTCTGATTTTTCTCACTTCAAAAGGAGGATCTACGAAACGAGATCGAGATTATCCCACGGAACCAAGCTGGCAAGGTCGTCAAGAACAGAGCCCCCAGAAACATCTGGTGCGACTATTAGAGATTCCTCCCAGAGGAAAGAGTTACCCATCTGCATCCAAACTCATGCTCAAGGATATGTAGCCTAGCGCGACAGAATTCGAGGTGACGTGGAAAACGATTGAGCCTCTCAGCCCTCTGGCGATGCATATTTACCATCACATTGATAGTTCTGGTGATCTCGACTAGTCCTATTCGTTCACACGAAGCTGATGGAGGACAGTTAACTATCGCGAACAACTCCGTTAACAGCGCTTTCTCCTCAGTCTATTACGCTGAACAGAACGGTGGAGACGTGACCGCGCTTGTCGAAAAACTGAACACGGCCGTTTCCCTTATCCAGAAGGCCACCGCGGAAAATGCGACAGACCCAAATGGGGCCATCGCCGACCTCTCTAACGCAACTACAATAGCCCAAATGGTTTCCCTGAATTCTACTCTCGTCTCAACTAGCGGTTCTATGGCGCGCCAACTCCGTTTGTATGGAGCCCTAGGCACCGTTGTCGCCACGCTCGGCATAGCTGCCCTAGTCTATCTTAGGGGAGACCGGGTTTACAGACGACTATGGTTGTACGTCTACAGAAATCATGTTGTGGAAAAGAACGATGAATAAGCAGACAGCAACAATCATCTTGGCATCCATCACCCTACTTATCGTAGCGGCTGCTCTGACACCCCTGATACCAGTGAGAGAACCAAAATATTCGGAACTAGGTATCCTAGGTCCCGACGGGACAGCCAAGGGATATCCAACTAGTGTGGCGGTGAATCAGTTGTTTCGGCTCTACGGTTTTGTGGGAAACCATGAGGGCAACGTCGAGAACTATCAATTGCTTGTTAAGCTCGGCAACCAAACAACAGTAGTGAATAATGCAACATACGCTAACGCGCCGGTACTAGCGACCTTCTGGCGCATCGTCGGAGAGAATCAGACATGGACATTCCCGATGAATCTTAGCATCAACCAGGCGGGAAACAATACGAGGATCATATTCGAGTTATGGTCCTATAATGTCCCCGCTTCCAACTTCGAATACACAGGATCATGGGATTACATTTGGCTAAACGTTACGCCATAGACAAAGCCACCGATTCCTCGCCGACAAGAAAGAATGCCGCACGACTATATCGCAAGATGAGTGGAAGAGGAGACCAAGCCAACGAGTCGAAGGTTGCGAAACAGATCGAGACTCTAGTATTGCAGAAATCAGCCACGCAGCCTATCCGGCTTGCGAGGCTCGTTAAGGAATTATCAAACGAGCTGCCCTACAATTTTGATAGGATCCTATCGATTGTCCTAGGGTTGCAGGTCGGCAAGAAAATTGTGATTAGGGAAGCAGTCCCCTACAAGCGGTTTATGGATTATCTTCTCTCTCCCATCTCCTTTTGGTTCTGGGAGCTCTCGGTCGCAACCATGGCATCGCTCGGTTTCATCTTTGCATCGTCCGGTCTGGCTCTCTTCCTACGTTATATTTTCGGGTCCGTATTGGTCTTATTTCTGCCCGGGTATGCTCTTGTCGGATTCATCTACTTCAAAAGGGACGATCTCGATTACCTCACTCGAATATCGGTTTCTTTTGTAATGAGTCTAGCTTTAACAACACTGGTTGGGCTAGCGGTTAACTTCACCCCGTTAGGCATCACATTGTTTCCTGTGGCTTTGTCGCTCACCGTCGTAACCATTGGATTGCTGCTTCTAACCGTTTTTAGAAAGTATTCCTACTATCGTCTCGCGAAGGTGATGATGGGAGAGTAGCGAAGTCTCGCTTGACGCGCTCGACGAAATGACCACGAACCGGCAATGGGAGGCGACTTTTATGGACAATGCGAGAAGCTGCCGATCGAAAATGGGTTGTTGTCACGAATAGTAGTAGATTGTCGCCTGAGTAACGTCATTAGTCGAAAAAATCTTGTCTGTGTCATTGTAGAGATGATTGTAGAACGAGCTGCGCGAGAACCCTTGATAAGGCTTGTAGGGATCGTCAAAACCAAATGATGATGCGTTCTCACCGGGGGCCGAAAAAAGATGCGGGTAGACCACTACGAGGCAGCCAGATGTAGGGGGGACGTTTCCAATCACTTTGGAAATATTCCACTCCTCCACCGGAATGCCCAAAGATGTCACATAGATCTCGTTCGTCAAAATACAATCCGGCTTGCCGGAAAAGGAGAGGAAAGAAGCAACCCCTGGCCACACTAAAGGCCTGCCGCTTGCTAACGATGTGTTTGATCCTTGGACATAGAGCCCGGTGGGAGCGTATGAGGATCCCCAAAACCCGAGCCCGATGCTCAACATCAGCAAGACCATCAACGAGACGGCGGCAACCCTGCTCGGCTTGGGCCAGCGATACCCTAGGATGATTAAGGGAACAAAGGTGAGAAATCCGACAAGTGGGGCGAAAAGGAGAAACGCACGATCCCCGAAATTCAATGCCTCGGAGAACTCTGTGACGACGATAATCAGAGCCACGGTCAGAAGCAGAATCTTCACGTGGGCCCTTCGGACCAGAGTCGGGACTAAGACCAGCGCCAGCAGCCCCGTTAGTAGAAGACCGAGAAACACGTAGTCACGGACAGTCAATAGCTCAAGCAGCCATTTGGGTGTCAGCATAGCGATATGCTTCTGATTGGTGGGGAGTCGGGAGCCTGAGAGAGCGGCAAATGAAAAAGATGAGAGAACCTTTCCCGCCGAGACGCCAGTGTACCTTACCAAGTATACAGCATAGAACGCTGACCAGGAAAAGAATGAAAGCAAAGCGAAGACGAAAAGAGCATGCAGCGGAGGTTGGCGCGTAAATTTCGGCCACAGAATCGACCGCCCGAAAACGAAAGGGATCTTCGAAGATAGAGCTACGAAAAGACGGGGCGCAGTTGTCCAGAGCGCGAAAGGTAGCAGCAACGACACCCAGAAGAGATTTGTTATGCTATGGGTGACTGTTATCGCGACACTAAGTATTGTTAGCGGAATCAGAACTTTGAGGTCGTGATTGTCGTAGACTCGGAACAGCAATAGGAGAGAAACGAGGAGGAATAGTGTCGCCGGAAAGTCGTATTTGAAATATGACGGCATCTCGGTGGTCGGCAACGCCGATACTATCGCCATGCATAGAGCCACAGAGTTCGGAAGATTCACAAACGTTCTGGCAAAGACTTTTCTGACCAGAGCGTACGCAACCATGAACCAACCGACGTCGAGAATCATGGTCATCGCCATTGCAGACTGGAGCAGTTGCAAGCCAGTTATCCTAGAGAAGCTTAGTGTCAGGATTTGGAATCCTGGCCACTGGGAATACTGATTCGTAAGAACTGCTAGGTAGAGGGTCGCATCAAACGGAGGAATCTTAGGGAACACGATCGAAATGTGAGAGGTCTGGTCGAATGCTCGCAAAACACCGAACTGGCCATATGGATCGCCAAAGGGAAAGACGAGAAAGAGGGTAGAAACATAAAACATCAATCGAAGCACGATAAAGAAGGAGAAGACTCCCACCACAGCAAGGTGTTCGCTTCCACGAATAATCGAGGATACGACAGAAGCGATGAAAAGGACCAGGGCAGCATAATACGCCAGCGTGGGCAGCTCATGCGTATACGCTTGAAACAGCATGACAAGAGAGCATACTCCGAAAGTGGCCAAATGAAGTAAGGCGAGGAGCTGCCGCATGAGACCCCTACAATCCGAACGCTATCGCTATGGAGAGAGCACTGTAGTACAAGAGACCTAAACCTACAAAGTCGATTGTTCTTCTCTTGGGCCTGAAAACAAATGAAGCCGCGAAATAACACAGTGTGAAGAGGCTCAGGTAAGCAGAAAGGTTCTGTACTCCCCACACTGAAAGCAGAACTACAGACATTAAAAGCAGGATTGCCAGAATCATAAGAAAACCGTTTTCTCGCCGCAACCGTCTAGCTCTCCTTCAACTCATTCAAGCAGCTGAAAACGGGCAATAAGTCTGTCTCCCATCTTCCTCTCTTCAAGCAAGGTCACGGGCTTATCATGCAATGCCGCGATAACGCAGGCAGCAATGCTTGAGGGAAGGCTGCCCAGCGACCTCCGGTATTTCTGACCTTGGACATCCACATTTGCGCCTTCCATTCCCACCACTATAGCGTTTCCAGTCTCCTCTACCATCACTCGGGAGCAAATCTCGGTCGACTCGATAAGAATATACTTTAACCTCTCTTCAAGAGACAGCCCGTCTTGAAATTCAAGTATCTTGCCCAGTTCCGAGCCGACCGGGTAGACAAGCATGGCCCTTTGGCCGTTTCCAGAGAGAGCCTTGGGAGCCCGCCTCATCTCGCTCAGACTGACAGCCCCGATATCAGGGGTTAGTGGGACATAGGCGAAGACTTCCCCGCCCTCAACTGGGGGGAGATAGGTTGCTTTCTCGACGTTGTACTGTTCGAGTAGAGCTTCGACACCGCGGCTGGCTCCTTGAAGCATGGCTCTCATCCCTGGACCGCCTCCGGTGTGGCGAGGTAGCGATATTATGGTAAAACCCAGGATGATGCACGAGATACCCAACGCGGTAAATGGGACGACCTGGATGATGAAATAGGAATAGAGAGTTAACGCCGCACCAGAGGATGCGAGTACTAGGGCCGAGGTGCTAGTCGCCTTGGTTGAGACAAGTTCTCGAAGATGTTTCCCCTGCCTCCTCAGCAGGTAAAGAACTTCTCCACCCACTAGAGCCGAGTCCTTGCCTGTGACGAAGAATGCGATCCGGAACACAGTGATGAACAAGAGAGTTCCGCTGATCGCGGCAACCGTCAGAGGGCTAAGGAGATACAATCCTAATGGGAAGTTGCTCGAGAGCCAACCGCGCAGGTAGGCGTTAGACTGTTCTTCTTGAAGCAACCAGTACAACAATCCAACAATGATAATAGTCTGTATGTCGATCAGGGCTTCGCCTAGTCGATGACCCGCCACGGGTTGTCCAGATTCACGTTTTCGCGATCGAGTTAACACTTTGTCATCTCCAGAGTCTGATATTCGCGAACCCCGGAAATATTCAGTTCCTTCACGAATGCATTCCGTTGAAGACGTTCCATTTCGGCTCCCTTTTCGACTCCAACCCATCCGTGGCTTAGCAATTTCCAAAGGACCGTAAGTCCTCTATTGACTCTCTCCGGAACCGCGGTAAACCCTGATTAATCGGGATCGCCTCTTGCAATCCTGCTTTCTCCATATGGGTCAAGTCTCCGATAGCGGTTTCAACAAGGAATATTCTTGACTTCGTATTTATTCAACTCCTAGGTAAAAACGCTTGGAGGGGAGGGTGATATCGTCAGATTTCCTTATGATTAGAACGATTGAAATCGCCAGTCTTGATATGAAGAGCTAAGACACTGAGGCTCGAACCATGATCCTGGGACCGGGCGAGCTTCCTAACGCAGGGGATTGAAACCTATCGAATCAATTGAGTAAAACAGGGAGGTTTGAATATTGGGAACGCCATGTTGCCAAGGGACTGGATTGAGAAAGACCCTAGGCATTCTTTTCATATTTTTCGTTCTGCTCGGAACCGCCGTTACGGCGGATCAGTCCGCTCGAATCGACAGCGAAAATCTCGTAAGACCGCTAGCAACCTTGCCACGAAGCGCGGCCTTTGACTATGTCGTCATCGTCATAATGGAAAACCATTCTCTATGCCCCATAGCGGGGGACATGGTAATCGGTTGCAGTCCTGCTACTCTCTCTGCTCCCTACCATGTTCAACTGGCGCAAGACAACACACTGCTGTCCCACTACACGGCACTCGCTCATCCAAGCCCTCCTAACTATGTTGCCCTTATCGGCGGCTCCACCTTTAACATGACCACAGAATGTTTCCCGACCAAGCCCTGCGGTAGCGACCATTTATGTTGCCCAATCAATGCCACAAATATCGTTGACAGGTTCGACCAAGCCGGCCTCACATGGAAAGCCTACGCGGAGGACTACAATGGTGGTTGCCGCCCCGGAGGTCAACCGCTTCCCTTCAACTACTTCTATGACATCTATAACAACGCGACACGATGCAAAAACCTCGTCAACGCAAGCGCGATATGGCCTTTAAACACAATTGGCAACCCGGACATATTTCTAAACGACCTCAAATCAACCACGACCGCATCCAACCTCATGTGGTTAAGCCCGTCCTCATGCGACCAATGGCATCATCTTTGCGACAACGGAACAAGTCAAGGAGACATCTATCTTTCAATGATAGTTCCAAAGATACTGAGCAGTACAATATTTACAACCCAAAGAGCGGCACTCTTCATAGTCTATGATGAGGGCACGGATGTTCGCCAAGGCGCTGGCACCTGTCCAATAGGAAGTGGCGACTGCGCCTATGCCGTATGGGCAGGGCCCCAAGTGAAAAATCGCTATGTCTGCGGCGAGAACTATTCCCACTACTCCTTCCTATCCACAATCGAATGGAACTGGGGGTTGCAGAATCTGACTTCGAACGATGGCTCGGCGCCTCCAATGAGCGAGATCTTCACGAACGGTCCACCGTGCAAACTCCAATCAGGCTTCACGGACAATACTAAGAATCCGCAGGCAAACCAGCCGATAGCCTTCTCAGGTTTGGCCAACGGAGGAGTGGAGCCTTACTCATTCACTTGGAACTTTGGCGATGAAGGCAATGGAAGGGGACAGACTATCAACCACGCGTACCAAAGATCCGGGACCTACGTGACAACGCTGACCGTGACAGACGCGGCCAGGAAGGTCGCAACATCCTCGCATACTCTGACCGTATCGGCGTCATCGATATGTATTCCTTGCTTTTTCGAAAGCAATCCCACAGCGTCACTGCTAGTGATCGGCCTCCCGGTTGCGCTGACTTTGGCTATCGGTATCATCACATTTGTCAGAAAGCGCCATCGTAAGACTTTTCCGAAACCCGAAGATTTGCCCCGCAAAACACCCGCAAGAAACAGTAGTAATTAGAATAAGGATAACATGCTCTCAATTCATAAGAAATCGCTGGAAAGATTTTTGAGACGCTTTCGAGTGATTCGTTCTATTCGGAATTCCACTCGTGACTGCGACAGCGTGCTCTGAAAGACACCCAGAATCCAGTCTCCCGACAACTCGTGAATCCCAACGGTCCAGCCTTATTGTTGTCTGTTGTCGCCGGACATGTGAGGAAGAAAATCAGGAGCATAGGATAGGAGCTCAGAGTTGAGAGTTAGGAAAGAGATGGTTGAATCTGCCCACACTATAGTCCACGTTAGGCTCGGCTCAAGAACTGGACAAGCGCCTGTCCGGTTCGGAAGTGCCTTTGGAAACCATGAGACTATCTTAATCCTCGTAGGAGAACTCGCCATCGAAGAGAGTCCTGCTCTTCGCTTCGAACACCGTATTACCCCCGCTGACAGCGTATGGAGTCGTAACGGCTTGACCGGAATGAAAAACAAATGACTGATGCTCAACCTCTAAACCGAAGAAGCCTTGCATTTGTCCTACTCGTTCTGTCAATAGCCGGTCCGATATTTGTCCCCTTGAATATTCCAGATAGCACCGGGAAGGCAGTTACAATCAGTCACCATTTGAATCTGGCTCCGGCTTCGACGAGTGGTTCTGTACCTGTACTCATCGGCTGGGGTGGTGTTGGGCTGGGTGAGACGTTGAGTGATATCCAGACCGAGATGCAGACACTGAACCAGTCGGGATACAACACCGTCAGAGTCGCTTTTGAGCCGACATGCACCATACCACCTGATGGAAATATACTGGGAAGATATGACGCCACAAAACTGAGCCAGGTTATAGGGCTGGCGAAACAGTATGGTCTCTGGGTAATAGTAGACTATCACGGCTATACAGAATTGGAGACTAGTTCTAGCAAGCAGTGTTGGCTCGGTTTCTGGCAATCCCTCGTGGCAAACTTCACATCCTCATACTCCCAGATCATCTGGGAGGGTCTAAACGAGCCCCATATGACGAGTAACACGGACGTCGCAGGATTATCTTCCGCGTACCAGGCTCTCATCAACGAGGTTAGAGCCCTCGGTGATACTCACTGGATTGTAGTCCAGAGCATGTGCAGCGCCTCATGCGGGTTCTCTGACTCCAACATGGCCGCGGGCTATCCGATGGTGACAGACCCGCTCGGAAACTTGTCGCAGGGCGGTAGGATATTCATCAGTCTACACAGTTACATGGGTTACCAGTGGTACTCGTCATCCTGGAACAATGCGACGGCCGACTTCCTAGCACATGAGTTCCTGAACGCTGTCGTCACAGGCATGAAGACGACCGGCTGGCCTGCCTTGAACACTGAAGGAGGAACAAGCACGGGCTCACAGGTTCCCCCCGATGAGGTTCTATCAGGCTCATCAGGATACTCAGTCGTCTCCTTTCACTTCGCACAGACTCTGACGAATCTCTATGATGGTAATTCTCCCCAAAGGATAAACTGGGTCTGGTGGACTGCTGGAAGCTGGACCAACACGCCCGGCGCCGGAACATTAGGCTCGTTACAGTGCAACAGCCACCCCATCGGATGGGGGTGCCTTCTAGCCTTCACACCCGTGGGCCCCCCGGCAGCAGACTTTACCATATTCGCATCTTCACCAATCACGGCCAACACTGGCCAATCTGCCACATCCACGATAACAGCCGCTTCGTTGTATGGCTTTACAGGAGCGGTCTCTCTGACTGAGAGAGTTCCGTCAGGGCTGACATGCGGCTCTATTAGTCCAGGAAACCGATTAGACCTTGGAACAGGCGGATCAGTCTCTGCGACAATCTCATGCAACACAACCGACACAGGCAACCACACGCTAACGATCACAGGGACTAGCGGATCACTTGTCCACTCCACAACTGCAACATTCAACTTCCAAGGCAACGCGAGTCAGCCTTCAGGAGGAGGACTATGCCTTAGCTGCCTCCTGCCGAAAGGCATGACTATGTATGTGTGGCTGGTGGCGTTGGGAGCGCTAATTGGCTTAGTGTCAACGATCGCCCTTCTCCACGTAAGAGCTAGACTGCAACTTGCGGCCGCTCGTCGGAGAGCGAGATCTCTCAACCAGTGAGACTGGCCGGGACGAAGGTCAAACATGTATGAGAGTTCTTGAGCGATTGCAACGTAGCCCCACGCTAGAGAAACCCTGACCGACAGATAACGACAATGACCAAAAAGGGCGAATCAGGCTCTTACACGGGGCAACTGCGAGACACCAAGTCTTCCATTCAATTCCTACGTCTGGAGTGAGCGCAAAGGACCCCATCGTACATATTACGGACTAGTGGCGAGGACCCGAGGCGCAGAGCTGGTTTGAGGAAGCCAAAATGTCTTGAGAAGAACAGGACGAGACCGCCAAGGCCTCAGGTCTCATCTTCACAGCTCTAACAAGGGACCCTCGATGATCAAAGACATCTCCCTGGAGGCCTCAGCCAGACGATGCAGGCTTGACACAACAGGAAGACTTCGTCTGTCATGATGTCCAACGGATTTTCATGGAGATCCTCGAAGCCTTTTTTCGTGTGCTTCATCCTGCTGGGAATGACCATCGCGGCGGAGACGGCCATCCCTCCTGTCAATAGCCTAAGCCCCATGGGGTTTCCGGCCTCCGCATTACCTGGCCCCCGTTACTCCAGCCACATCGTTTTCATCATATTGGAGAATCACCCGCTATCATCTGTAACTTGTGGCGGTTGCGCTCCCTACATGATGTCTCTAAGCAATTCATACGCTAACAGTACCAATTATGTTGGCCCGGTTTCTTCTTCTTGGAACCCGAGCTTACCCAACTATCTTGGCTTAATCTCCGGACAGACCTGGGGATGTATCTCCGACCCTCTCCCAAACTCAGGCGGATGCACTAGGGCTCCATGGACCTGTTCAAGCCCATGTAATATTGTAGACAGGTTTTCTACGACTGGAATGTCCTGGAAAGGCTACATGGAAGGAATGCCGGGTTCAAATATCTGCAACAACAACGGCGGTTCTGACGGAGGAACAAAGTATGTCGCTCACCATAATCCCTTCGTTTACTTCGGTAATATCGTGAACAACTCAACTCGATGTTCGTTGGTAGTGCCTTCAAGTCCAAGTGGCGGCGCGACCTCTTGTGGAGGATCTATAACGACCTCTGTCATCAGCAGTTTGGTCACGGACCTCAATGGTACTGCCCCTAATTTCTCGTGGGTAACCCCGAATACAATTGATGACAGCCACGATTGTAGCGTGCAACAGGCGAACAGTTGGCTTTCGGTAGTCGTTCCCGCGATACTTACTACCAAGACATTTGAGACTGACATGTCCGCGACTGTTGTAGTTACATTTGACGAACCGACTACAGGAACATACGGAACATCTCCGGTTTACTTCGTAGTTGCTGGTCCTGGAGCAAAACTCCGCTACTCTTCCTCGACCAAGTTTACTCATCTGAACTGGCTTGCCACGATCGAATCTAATTGGTCTCTGGGTTGCTTGGCATCAGGAAACGACTGCGGCGCAGCCGTATTGTCAGAATTCTTTACTGCTGCCGTCACTCCACAGGCATCTTCGGGTGGGTTCTGTCTCCAATGCCTGTTCAACACCCTCTTCTCATCTCCTCAGCTTCTGATCGCGCTCGCCGCAGGGCTAGCCTTGACTGTATCAGTGGCGATATTGGCTAGGAGACGCGGTCACTCAACCAATCCGGGGACTCTCAGGCCGCCTGAGTCCTCAGAAAACAGCGCAATTGATCACAGAACTCAATGTGACGCGCGCCGTTAGGCGCTACGCGGTTGTCTAGAGATAAACCGTTAGAATAGAAAGTTCCGAACTAGCAAGAGGGATGTTGTTTTCCTCAAGAATTCAACGTTCCATCAGAGACTCGTATGCTTCGAGCAAACTCAGGCGAACCACCGGATAACTGAAATGTTTGAGAATGCTATCTCGTGCGCAAATTCCTAGAGCGTCCTTGTCTGGAGAGGTCAACGCTCGGATGACCCCCTTACAGATATGATCGGATGAAGCCGATTCGATCAGGAAGCCGTTGACTCCATCTTTCACAATCTCTGGGACACTCAACACCGCAGTAGAGATAGCGACTCTTCCGCATGCCATAGTTTCCAAGATTGCAAACGGCGGATCGGCAAGCTGCTCGGGTTCGGGACCCACGTAGGGAAAGATAACCACGTCAGCCGAATTGTAAGCGGCGACCCTTTCGCTCTCCGGAAGATCCTTCCTTTCCAATACAACATTTCCATCAACCCCGAGGCGCTTAGCAAGCGCTAAAACCTCTTCACCGAGCGAAGCCGAACTTCTAGTGCTAGTCAGCACTTTGAGTCCGACATCAAACCCTTTCTTGAGAAGTAATCTAACAGCTCCCAGAACGCTTTGCGCTGGAAATCTAGACGGCCACAGAGGTCCCAGGTAGAGGACGGTGTATTCGTGTGAACTGCTAGGGGAAGCATCATTGCGGTGTACATTAGACGCCCGATATAGTTCGCAGTCAATGGGGGGCCTCAGCAGGAACTTTCTGATTCCAGGCCCCAGATCTCTCTCCCAAGGACCAATCCAAGGACTTGTAAACGCATACGCACCAACGAAAAGATTGTTCACGAACCGTCTCATCGGGCGCACCAAACCATCATTTCTGTCGTGAGGAGTGAAAATTTGACGAACAATTGCTCCATGGGCTCCTAGCAACTTGTAGACAGGTGAGAATATCATCGCGCTGGCTCCGACAACGTGGATAATGTCATGCGAATCTTGACTCGCCAGTATTCCCAGCTTGATTGCATCGAGACTGGTCGTTCCTGAAGGTCTTATTGCGAGCGTACTCCAACTTGGCTTGAGGCCTCTCGCCTCTTCCGGAATCTGGGTTGTAACGAGGGTGCAATTGACCCTTGATGAGAGGCATTCGATCAGTCGCCTTGTCAAAATGGATCCGGCGTGGTTCCAGGGCGGGTGCGCATCATCTCCAACGAAACATACCTCCAAATCTAATCTCTCACCGAGAAGAAATCATTCCTGATACAAGGCTCCAAACGTCCTGATGGATTGCATCAGGTGATCGTCTTCCGTCCATTAGTTTCACGCCAGCATTGTGGTACATGCTACGGAAGAGACGAATCCTCTCCACGTTATGCGAAACGGTAGGCAGATCCGGTTTCCGCTCGAAAGCTACTTCAGCGTCTGTGTCGATCAGAAAGGCCCGGTCTGGCCGTGGTAGAAGCCTGAGAAGTTTGAAGCCGAGCCTCAGACTGTTCGGGGAGTCGTGTAGATCGGACATTCCATCGACTAGTAGGTCAAGCGTGTACCTGTCGCAAATGACCGTTCGTCCAAGCGCGAGTGGAAGGGATATCTTCAAACTGGTCTTCAGGAAATTTTCCAGTTGTGTTGCAAAACACCAGAGAGATGCGACCCCCTCGTTCTTGTGGTCCTGGAACTCCACAATGGACAAGAAATCTTTTTTGTGAACTCTTAACTGGCCAGTCCAGCGGAGAACTTGGAGGAGAGGAAGAGATAGCAGCGGGCGCCACCTGGACCACATCCTAACGGTTGGAATGCCGTTCTGTTTCAGCCGATTCTCCAGCAACTTGACCTGAGTGGTTTTCCCGCTTCCGTCTATGCCAGAGAAGGATAGCAGGAGCCTGCGTCTACGCATCATAACCAACCTCCATCGAGCAAACCTATCGTGCCCCATTCTCGGAGAATATGGATTGGAGGATTTGCCCGTCAGAATCGTCTGCAACCTTCAAGCCCAAGCGGCTTAGCAAGGTTGGTGCCAAGTCCAGAATCCCGGCATGTTGAGTGATCCCCGGGCTGACTTGCGGACCAGCTAATGCCCAAAAGCCGTCCCTGACGTGCGTTGCGGAGAAGTGCGAGCTCGAGCTCCATGTCTTCCGCGACCCGAGACGCGGGTTGACCTGAATCTTCTCATCTCGTTCGAAAAGTTCGACACAAAGGTCCGGAGCCTCGCTTTGATATGGTCCTTTGAATACGTCCTGTCCGAGGTAGAACACGGGCTGGACTTTCTCGCCCGAGAGCGGATCAGTGAGGTCGCTCATCAGGTTACAGATGTTGCGGACTATTTCCGAGCGTGCAGCAGGGTCTGACAACTCTCCTGGTCTGTTTGGATGAGAATTCACATAGATGGCTGCTTCGTGTCCGCCAGTAGAGAAAGCCAGGGTTCGAGTCCAATCAATGCTACGAACAAGGTCCGATAGGACCCGTTCCATCTCTGCTGAAAGTGTTAGCTTGTTCGATATGAACCCTGGAGAAAGATTGTAGAGGGTCCTTACGATGTTTGCGGGCACGTGTTTTATGGCGAGCTGTCGAATCTTCCTATATGATCCATTACTCCTCGCCAAGTCGCCTCCATTATTATTGCATTCTAGCAGCCCTTGAGATCTCAAGAACTCATTGATGTAGAGAGTGCTAGCAACCGAAGCTGCCCCATGATCTGACAAGACCAGGACGAAGGTGTCTTCATCCGTGCCATGCGTTAACCTCCCAATTGCTTCATCCATCTTGACATACCAATCCAGCACAACATTCGCATACTGCGATTGGGGGCGGTTCATGTAGTGCCAAAAATCATGCTGAATCATATCGAGGCCTTGAAGAGTCATGACGAACAGGTCCAGCGGAAACCAGTCAATGAGTAGGCTTGCCGACTCGACGCTTTTCCAGTGCAGCCGTTCGACCTCTGAGAGGTAGGCCTTCTCTCCGCCTTTCATCTCTGACGGCTTTGCTAGGGGCACGTCAGCCTCGTAGCCTCCCACAGCGGCGTCGAGCTTCTTCATGAGGTCGGCCGGATACGTCCAGGCCTTCCCTGGTTGAATGGGGAATCCGGAGACCATGAATCCGTTTAGTGGGTAAGGGGGATAGGTCCCTGGAACATTAAAGACTCCAACCCTAAGCCCGGCCTGAGAACAAGTGTCCCAGATGCATCCCATTTCTGGTAATGTCTTACCGTGTTTGATTTGTAGGTCCCTGCCGATGTAGATGAAACCCAGATTCCCTATCTTCGCCGGATTCCTTCCAGTCGCAAAACATTGCCACGCCGGGACGCTTGACGGTGGCACTATGGATTCTAGAACCCCGTGAACTCCTTTCTTGTAGAGACGCTTGAGATTGGGAAGCCTGTCTATCCACTTGTCAATTAGATGGGGAGAAGCAGAATCCAGGCCAATTATCATCGCCTTCAAAGCTGAGCACCTGGACCCGATCTTCCTTGGTTCTGGCGGGAGAATGCGGTTTCGATCTCGTGAAGTATGTAGTTCCACACAACCTCGGGAGGGTTGTCAGTGCTAACCCTCGTAAGTCCGAAAACGCGAACGAGCTTGTTGTACTGCTGCTTCTCATTCATGATGTACTCCAAAGTATGCTCAGGCCGATTAGCGAGAATTCTCTTCTCACTCGCATCGAAGACGAAGGAGATGTCGGGCCGAGGAACCAAACGCGAGAGGAGATTTTCCAGAGGCAACCTCATCCCGTTATCCCACGAACCAGCGATGAGGTCGTACAGATACCTGTCCGCTACGGTGTTGTAGCCGAGGAGCCTACGGGCCCTTATTCCGCCCGCTAAAAGGGGGAGATAGACGAATAAATAGTACAAGGAGGAAACGGTGCGTACAGGCTCTATCTTCTCAAAATCGGCGGTGTCCTTGAACCCAAAGACCCTTGCTGCCCTTCTCAGTACAAAACCTAGCGGGTCCAGCAGATCTTGATGCCGAAGATAGGAGAATCTTAGACCTTGTTTATTCAGAAGGTAGTAGCACTTACCAGCGTTTGTGGACTTGCCTGTTCCATGGGTCCCGCTAAGCGTCACCAGCAAGATTCGCATTCACCAGACCTTTTTGAGAAGCCGATCGCTTGAGACTGCGTTGACAAAGTTCAAGAACACGAGTGGAGGAGCGAGCAAGCATCTAACCGCGCTTCCTATGCGGCCCCTCGCGGTATCGCGACCTGCTTTGAGGAGGAATACCATTACGAGCGCAGGGACCGGAATCCGATAGGGTAGAACCAGCCTGTCCCTTCCCAGAAAAGCAAGCCTGTCGCGCCCGAATCTTCTTTCAGCCTCTCTTTTGAGATTTGTAACGTGTGGAAAATCGACCTCGCACGCTTCTAAGAATCGCTGTATGGTGGAGAGATAGAAGAGGAAAGCCTCCTGGGTCCCGGTTCTCTCAATCCCCCTGATTATCTCATGACTGGAACATTTGCGGGTCATATTGGCAAAATCGAGGATGTCAGAGAGTTTCAGAAAGTTGTGACGGAACATCGCGTGGATCACTCTTATCAGAACTCCATCAACGTCAGATGTGAGCCAAACTTCACGACCGTTCAGATTCTCTTTTCGGCGAGTTTTCAGAACGTCTTCCGGTGCCAGGTATTCTTCTCCGAGCTGGCTGATGGTGGGGTAGATTTCGAAATCATGAACGAACTTCGGTAGGTAGCAACTGAACTTGCCTACAAGCTTGTCGCAGTGTGTCAGATCTTGCGGGCGTACTTTGTAGTTGGTTACTAGCAGATCCTTCGCTTTGCGAAATTCAGATGGCGAGGGGATTAGAAAGTCTAGGTCATGGCCGATGTCAGGTAAGGAGTCGAAAGATTTTATCACTACGAAGGGGACTCCTCGCTCCTCCAGGGCGCGGCTCATTTGATCGAACAACTCCCACGCCTCCACTGCTTCCACCTTGGCCTGCTCTCGGACTGGAGGAGGAATCTTCAGCTGGGAAGCTGTCCTGAGCACTACCTTATTGAGCCTGGCTAGCTCCACGAATTTTTCAGAGTTGAAAGGCAGGGGCTCGTTTCGGAGGAGGACCCGAGCCAGGATGATGGAATCGGACTCTTTTCGGGCGGTCTTCACTATCCCCATCGACTCGAGAAAATCCATCCTCATATGACCAACCCTCTCAAAGTAGCGACCTGTAGGTTTCGAAGGTCTTCTCGGCCACGTCATCCCACGACAGAATCATATCGGAGGCCTTGCTCTTGGACGAGAATGATTTTGGGTTCTCCAGAACCAGGGAAATAGCGTCCACCAATTTTTCCGTCTCGACTGGAGGCTCGACAGGAGTAGCCAGCCCGGCGGTTACAAACTCGGATAGGGCGGAGGAGTTTGCCACTATGGCAGGGGTGCCAACCGCAGCGGCTTCAGCAACTACGATCCCATAAGCTTCAAGATAAGATGGGAGAACGAACATGGTGCTCGACTCGTAGAGCTGGTACAGCTCCGGTTTCGTCAATCCCTCCAGCCATTCCACGCTCGACCCTAGCTTGAGTTGCCCTGCTTGGGACAAGAGTTCTTCCTTGACCGGTCCTCTCCCCACTATAGTGAGTTTGAGAGAGGGGTGCTTTGCCTTCAGGACGGCAAACGCCGTCAAGATCTTGTCCACATTCTTGTACTTCTCCAACCGGCCGACGAAAAGGATCCTGGGAGACGCAGGCGGAGACCATGAATACCGAGAGAGAAGTTCAGAGTCCACACCGTTAGGTATCACCGTGATCTTGCGCGCCGCACTGGGAAAGGCCTCGCCCATTATTCCCGCTTCGAACTCCGACACGCAAATCAGACAATCCACCCGGTCCATGACCATGCCCAACACGGGTCGAGATGCTTCGAAGAACAGCTCTCCAAGGCTAGAACTGAATTTTCCATGAAAATGAGGAGTGAAGACAATGGAGCTACGACTCTTGCTTTCAAGGATTGCCGCTAGTGGACCTGGAACATCATGTATGCTGTGCAGGTGGAGAATACGCGAACGACACGCTCGAAGAATCTTGACAAAACTCGCCGACATTGGAAAATGATAGTTTCCCCCCGGTGCGAATGATCTCACTCTGAATATCGTCGAACCGTTCCCTATGCTCTGGGTCGAGGGAAGGCCCCCTGAGGGGTCTGTGGTCACAACAGAAACCCTGCGAAACCGGCCAGATGCCCTTGCGGTGAGCTCTGAGACATGAGTCTCCACCCCTCCAATATACGGAGGATATCGGGGACTCACATACGTTATGCTCTCCATGACACCCTCTGACCCTAAACTAGGTTGAAAGAGGCACAGCGCGTAATAAACTCTGAAGCTGACGCGAAGCAGAAACAAGACCTAACCAAATAACAATGGGCAGTCATATATCCAAGGATGTATTTAGCAATACGACTAGATTTGAGATAATTCGCCGGCACGCAGGAAATACCTAATGCCTGCGCCGATAGATTCATCATAATAACCGGTTCTCCTCTATCTTTTCCCACGTGAGCTGTTTGTTGCCCCGCGCCTCCTGATACAGGGCGGCCAGCATTATCACGTTGTTAGTCAGGTAGGTCGCGCCCATCTGCCTTAGACTGGGAACCAAGACTATCACAGCTAGCCCAGCTAGGGCCAAGTAGAGAAGCAGTGGAAAGATCGCGACTACCCAGATCGTCAACGCGGCAAATGGGACAAAGAGAATCGGGTTGACAGCGTACAGGAAGAACTCCATCGGAAAGATAATTCCCGCTGGAGTTGAGCGTCTAGTGAACAGGCGTCGATGACCAAGAAATGCCTGGATCACGTGCTGGCCTCGCCTTATCTTCTGCCTGAACCGAGCGCCCCAAACGCCGGGGGTGGGCTCGAAGAACACTACGTCCTCTGCACTGATTGCGCGGAGCCCCTTCTCCACCATCGCCAAAGCCGCATCCGTGTCATCCCCTCCGATCCGAGTGTCGAAACCTGGCAGATCCGCTCGACGAAAGAGCTGGATTTCCCCTTCGGCGACTGGAGTGCTGTGAATCTTGGACTCGCCAATTCTCACCGCGCGGTAGATCGACCGGTAGGAATTCTCCATGCCAACAGGCAGACTAGACCCCGGCGCCTGGCTAGCATGAACCCCCGAAACAGAGCCCACCGATGGATCCGAGAGATATTTTACAGCGTTTCGCAGAGTCTCCTTGTTCCACAAACACTCAGCATCACTGATACAGACGAGCTCTCCCGACGCACGCTTCAAACCTGTGTTGAGCCCGGACGCCTTACCTCTCCGCTCCGTTTCCTCCAGCACAGCTCCCTTGAAGCCCATTTCCTCGAAGGCCCTCCGGGCTTGTCGAGCGGTCCCGTCAGACGAAGCACTGTCAACCACGATAAGCTCGACCTTCTCTCTTGGATAATCGATCTCGGCGAGGTTGCGGAGCTTCTTCTCTACTACCGGGCTCTCGTTGTATGTGGGAACGATGATGCTTACGGTTGGCTCCCATTCCTTGGAGAGGGTTAGGCCATAGCCTCGTGAAGAGGCCAGTCTCCCCATTACGCCAAAGTATGCGAGAGGAATCCCGATATGGACGAGGCCGATTAGAACCCAGGCAACGAGGACGAGATTGATCAGGAGAACTCTTCCTCCTTGCGAATGTCCCCATGTCGCGAGGCGATTGCCGGGCTTTCGAGGCGGGAGACCTTGAATCCATCACGACCGTACCCGGTCACTAGCTCAAGCTTGAGATCGCCTTGCCGGTCTTTATCCCCATACTGAATGGACACGTTACCGTCGTGCGTCTCGATCCGGGAGTTGGCCCGATGAGTCCACCACTCGGCCAATTCCCCTAGCGTTAGAATCTCGCACTCGGGATCAGACCTGAACCTGTCGAGAAGACGATAATACTCCTCCGCATTCTCCGGCTGGCCAAACTCGTAGTCCGGGTGAACCAATAGGACACACGCGCCGCCAACGCCGCGGATCCATCGCGAAACCCGAAAGAGCTCCTCAACAGCCTCCGAAGCGGGGAGACCGCTCACCCTGATGAGCTGGTGGTCCTGAGGTAGAGAAACCGGAATCTCTAACACCCCTGACACGAAGAATGGGAAGACAGTTCCGACCCCATGCGGCTTGAGGGATGTGGGAGAGAGAGGTTCCCAGCTCGGCGCGGAAGAATCGTACATGTATCCTGCCTTTCCCAGCGCCCCCAGTAGTTCTCGTCCATGCTGGAGGAGAGGGGACCTGAACCCTCGAACCTCTTTTTTGCAGAGGGATTCAAGTCGGGATTTGCACCTGCCAACCCTTTCCACCTTGTTCTCGAAGCTCTCGAAAATCAGCCGGCCATCATGTTTCGTATCGTGCGCTCCAACCTCCCCCGCACTTGCCAGGGAGATCAGTAATTGGGATGAAAGGGGATACCGTTCGCTGGGGATATTCCAGGTCGAACGGACCCCGAGCTTAGACTCTATGCCCGCGCACCTCCCCGCACCCTCCTCGAGGCCCAGTCTTGTCTCCACATCGTGGGTGATCGCCAGCGCATGGGATTTTCCCTTCCTCCAGAAAGCTATGCGCGGTATTGCAAGTCCCGTTGCAACAACTAGGCTCGCTAGAAAGATCGTTCGTAGGCATTCAACGGGTGAGAGCTTGTCCTCGGTAAGTTCTGTGACAGCATCGGGGGCCCTGAATGCTCGACTCCTGATGAAAGAAGGGATTGCTCGATAGGAGAATGGAAACTTTGTGACAAGACGGAATTTTCTGCTCGGAGCTTCCTCTAATCCCCCTGAGACAAGTCTCGCATATTCGGAGACCAGATCCACCGATGATATGTGAATGTGCGCATCTACGAACTTGGAAAGCACCGCTGTTTCACCATCGCTAATCACAGGCTCGAGGCCGGGTCCTGAGAACTCGTTCACTCTGGTTCTTATTGAAACGGAGACATCGGGACTAACCGGAAGTCGAAGAAGGGTCTCCCTCGTATGGAGCGTGAGGCCGTATTCTTTCGCAATATCTTTGGAGTCTTCGGGTCCGGTTGGGAACATAATGACCCCTGCACTGGTCTTTGCTTGGGTCCGGGGTATCATCCCAGACGAAACGATAATCTGCTTCTCTTCACGGAGGGGACTGGCAACAAATGGTAATTTCCAGAATTCAGCGTATTCTCGCAGAACTCGAAGGTCTCTATCCTGTCTTCCTCTCAAAACTATGCCTTGGACGATAGCGGGTTCCATGGCTATTTCTTGACCCCGAGTTTCAACATGAATACCGGCCCAACTATCTGCCACCAGTCTTTCAAAGGAGAAATATGTGAGTACTTTCCCTTCCTGATTTCCGTATAGTCTTTTGAGACCGGTCTTTCTGCAAACTTGTAGCCTAGTGTGAGAGCCTTGTAGTGCAAATAATACTCGAGCTCGTAGTTGTCAAGCCAGTTCTGCCATACGTTGATTCGCGGGTCTCTTAGAATCGAGGATCTGTAAGCTCTGAATCCGTTGGTAACTTCCGTGCAATGTACACCGGTCATTGAGGTCCAGATGACTGGAAACAGGCGGGTGAAGATGCTTCTGAGGAACGGATTCCTTTCTCGTCGTCCACCGGGGAGAAACCGGGATCCTTGGACGTAGTCCATCCCCTCTTTCAGTATCGGTGTGGTCAGCCTGGGAATTTCCCTAGGATCATCTTTCCCATTCCCAGCCATCACCACAATCAGGTCAAACTTGTTGTCGAGGGCGCGAATGTATCCTTGCCTGATGGCGTAGCCGATTCCCTTCCTCTCAGGATTATGGATCAAGTATACTGGAACATTGATACGTTGGCGGGCTTCTTCGATCCGCTTCAGCGTCCTGGGCGAAGGGCTGTCAGCGACTACGCAAATCTCGTCAACGACGCCCGGCTCGAATCTCTCTAGGACCGTTCCTATTGACAGGGCTTCGCTGTAGATCGGAATTATCGCAAGAGTTTTCGAAAGCGAGTCCCTTACCTTTGCAGTTCTCTCTGGCCGACGACCCGGGCTGGATTACCAACTGCGACAGCGTTGCTGGGAATATCTTTTGTAACCACGGAGCCGGACCCGATGAGGGCATTTTCGCCGATGGTTACTCCCGGATTTATCGTGCACCCCGCTCCTATGGACGCGAATTTTTTGACCCGTGTCTTGAGCAGGGACCAGTCACCGCGAGACCTAGGATACTTGTCGTTAGTAAAACTGACGTGAGGCCCAATGAAAACGCCGTCCTCGATCGTTACTCCGGTCGGGATGAAAACAAACGGTCTGACCTTACAATTATCGCCTATCGTGACGCCTTCTTCGATGTAGACGTAAGCGTCTATTTTCGTGTTCTTGCCGATCGTGCAGCCGTAAAGGTTTACCTGGTCGTAGACTCGGGAACCTTTCCCGATCCTAGATTTCTTGATAACAGAATATTTCGAGCCGCTCCTCACTTTGCACGGATCTCCTCGGCAGTAGGCATCTGAATCTGCATCGTGCGCTCCTGACGGATAGATTCACGTGCAGATTCCAAGACGCTGACTACCCGGGCCCCGAGGACCCCGTCTGACTGGTTGGAGAAGGGCTTGGAGTCTTGATGGCTGGCTATGCAATTCAGGAAGTGTTCGACCTCTTCCCTCAAGGTGTTGCTAGGCGTGATCGATATCTGCTGGGTACCCTCCGAAGTCCGGAGAACGCCCTTCTGGTCAGAACAATCCAAATACGCCTCCGCCTTACTCCCGACCACCGTTACCTCTCTCCGTTTCTCTCTGCTCAACCAGCTAACCTCGACCTGCGCGGTTAGATCTCCTGCATGTTCTGCGGTTATGAAAGCCAACTCCTCGTTCTCCTTTGTCCTGTACCCCTTGCCCCTACAAGTAACCTTGGTCGGCCACTTGTCAAGGAGGAAGTTGCAAATGTCGAACGGATGCGGAGCGAGATCCGTGATAACTTCTCGGAAGCCTTGGGGAGGCAGAAAACCTGCCCAAACGAATCGGAGATAGTAAAGATCTCCAAGGACGCCGCTGGCGAGGGCTCTTCTCAACTCCCTAACGCCATTGTTGAACCTGTGAATATGGCCCGTGCAGATGACGAGATTATTGTCCTTCGCAAGTTGCACGAGCTGGTACGCCTCTTTCGATCGTAGGGTGAGGGGTTTCTCGACTAGAACGTTCTTTCCAGCCTTGAGGAAATCGGAAGCAACTTCGAAGTGGGTCGCGTTCGGGGAGCAGATGTGAACCCCGGACAGTTTCGGGTCTGTGAGAAGCTCGTGATAGTCCAGTTTGTAGTCTAGGGGACCAAACTCGTTCTGGCAGTGGGAGAGCATAGTGGGAGAGTTGTCGACCACTGCGTGAACTTGGACGCGTCCTGTAGTTCTGCCAACGTCTAGGGTCTCGCGGATTACCTTCTTTCCCCAATAACCCGCGCCGATGACGGCGATTCTGAGAGGTTCCACGCTCCAAGCCTTCCTAGGGGTTTCAGGAGTCCTGATGAATAGCCTCTCGAACTGTTCGAGAGACCAGACTGACCTGTTGTTCTGTGAGCATCGGGTGCATGGGTAGACTGAGGACCTCTTTCGCAAGCTTCTCTGATACGGGGAAGGAGCCCTCTGAGAATCCATACTGGCGCCGGTAGTGCGCTTGGAGATGGATTGGGATGGGGTAGTGGATGGCGGATTCTATTCCGTTCTCCTCGAGCCGCTTCGCGATTCCGTCGCGGTGCTCGCTTCTGATCACGAACAAGTGGTACACGGGGACCTCTTTCGAATTCTCTTCCGGCGGAAGCGTGATTCCTTCTACGCCTTTGAATTCCCGCCTGTAGAGTTTGGCGATTCCCCTTCTAAGGCTGTTCCACTTGTCGAGCTTTCTCAGCTGGACCCTGCCGATCGCGGCGTTAACAGTATTCAGCCTCGATGTATATCCGACACGGGACATTTCGTATTTCGACGCCCTCCCACAATCTCTGAAGGATCGAGCAGCATCGGCAAGTTCTTCCTCGTTCGTCGTTATCATGCCACCGTCACCGCCGACGGTCATGTTCTTGCTAGAGTAGAAAGAAAAACATCCCGCTAGACCGAGCGACCCAACTTTCTTTCCATCATACTCCGCACCGTGGGCCTGGCAACAATCTTCAACAATACTGATCCCTCGCTCTTCCGCCATTGCTAGGAACTCGTCCATTCGTGCTGGCTCGCCGTAGAGATGCACCGGCTCAACTGCTTGGGTTTTCGAGGTAATTTTCTTGGACGCCTTTTCAGGATCCAAGTTGAATCCGGAATTCTCAACGTCCGCAAACCTTGGTTGCGCGCCTGCGTGAATGATTGCGTTAGACGTTGCGAAAAACGAAAAGGGAGTTGTCAAGATCTCATCGTCACCGTGGATCCCTATTGACTGGAAGGCAATTTGTAGCGCAGCAGTCCCTGACGCGGTCGAAACCGCGTAACGCGTGCCGCAGTACCGTGCAAACTCTTCCTCGAACTTGTAGACACTCTCGCCCATAACGAGCCTCTCGTTTCGTAGAGCGGAGATCCCTGCCTCAATCATCTCTTCATCGACAATAGGCCTCATCAACCCGACATTGAACCCATGTCGTGTTTGCACGATCGCCTGAGCCTGTTCAGTTCTCGCGATGGCTTCTCCGCTCGTATCTAACTCCGCCTTGCGGAGGGCTTGCAGACTCGCGAGTTTTAACCCTTCCTAAAGGGAACCACCGATATCAACCGTTGTAATGACAAATAAATCTTGAGATATCTTCTGCCCTCATAATAGTCGGAGACCTAAGATTGAATAAATACTTCGACGCGCAACAGAACCACCAGAAGAAATGAAGCCGCTTCGTCCTGCAGGGGTCTACCTACCACCAGTCATCCGCAAGAGTTCATCGAGCCAGCTGGAAACCATCATCATGAATCTGGAGGTCAACCTCTAGTTGCGAGTGGCGATAAATGGTTTTGGCCGGATAGGAAGATGCTTCTACCGGGCGCTCTTGGAGAATCAAAACTCTGACTTGGAAGTCGCTGTGATAAACTCGACTTCTCCACCTCGAACACTTGCGCATCTCTTGAGGTACGACTCAACCTACGGAACGCTCCCACTTGATGTTAACTGGGACTCGGATAGCATTGTGTGCGCAGGGAAGAAGGTACCGTGTCAAAGCGAGACGACACCAGCAAAGATCGACTGGGAAAAATTCGAAATTGATGCAGTGTTAGAAAGCACCGGACAACCACTTCAGCGCGAAGTACTTGAGACGTACATCTCTAACGGGGCCGGTACAGTGTTAGTCAGCGCTCCCTCGGAAGAAGTGGACATCACACTAATACCTGGCTGTAACTTGGAAACATATGACCCGAATCACCACAAGATCATTTCCATGGGCTCATGCACCACAAACTGTCTAGCGACTACTCTAAAGATCATGGACGATAATTTCAGGGTCAAACAAGGATTTGCCACGACAATCCACTCCTACACTAACGATCAAAGACTGCTCGACGGGTCTCACGATGATCTTCGAAGGGCCCGAGCGGCAGGCCAATCCCTCATACCAACTCGAACGGGCGCCAGCAAGACGATAGGCAAGGTCCTCCCTCGACTTAAAGGAAGAATTACCTGCTCGGCAATAAGAGCGCCCACTTCAACGGTCTCGCTTCTAGACCTCGTCGTCGAATGTGGTAGCGAGTTGAGCAGGAACGAGGTTAACGATGCGTACGAGCATGCGGCGGCTGAAAACTTGAAAGGAATTCTCGCAGTCTCTCACGAGCCGTTAGTGTCCGTTGATTACAAAAAGGATCCTCATTCCGCGGTTCTAGATGGGCTCTCAACTGAAACTATCGGTGGGATGGTTCGCATCTTAGCATGGTATGACAACGAATGGGCATACGCAATGCGTTTGATCGATACACTGCAACGAATCGACCGCTCTCACGTCACCCCGCAAATTCCCTCCAGAAACGCCTGACAAGCCTCTTGGGCATGCTTCGTCGCTCTAGTTTTCCCAATTTCCACTAAACGCTGGAGTCAATCTGGATATCAAAGCCTCTCGTGATAAATCAAGATCGTCCTTTCCTTTGTTTCGCAAAAAAAGTACGCGACTCTTAAATCGACGAACCTCCTCGATGTCTTGAGGGTCAAGCGTCACTCCCCCGGTGCTGCAATGTGAAGCCTAACATCGAACTACACCTACAGTTGAGGAAGATTTCTTGTTGAGCCGATGGGAGTGCTTGGCCGGGCACATCTTTGAGGGCAACTTCTTCTCACCACCAATCACACAAACCGCAAGCCCTCCGAGGAGCTTCACAGGCTTTGCCTGTCCAGCTTGCGGCGAAGTCATGACCCTGTCAAGAGAGGAAGGGGCTATGGCGCTACTGAAGCGTATTCGAGAGTTTATCGGAGAGGTATCTAGAGACCCCCAGTACGTAACCGATGGTTCGTTGATTCTCACCGAAATGGGTCGGCTTGAGATTACCATCAAGAAACTCGCAGAAGAAGCAGCGAGACCGTAAGGTCGACTTATCGACTTCTAATTGCGAGCTCATGCTCTTCAGCGCAGATTTTTGTTTCTAGCCTGACCTTGGATCCCGAAGATTAGTTTAGAAAGCCAAGACTCTAACGAAAAACGTCTTGACAAGTTTCCGTCCGTCTCAATCCGACCTTGTTCGCCTAAAGAATCCGCTAGGAAAACTCCTCACAGGGACACCCGCAGAAACCATGCCCAAGTTGAGGACGCTGATTCAACAGAGCAAACCCCCTAAAATCACTACAGTTGGTGACATAGTATCCCGAGAAACACTAGCAACCGGAATACAAGTCAACCTGAGAATAGTAGACCAGATGACCCTCAGAAAGAGCATCAGCCCAGTCGAGATTAAGGCGGAGCGGGTTTACCGAGTTAGGAATCCCGCAGGGGTCGTGACAAAAGAAGCGTGGGACGCAATCAAAGAGGCCCTGCAACACAGAGAAGCAGTAGTCTACGTGGATGGCGAAGAAGACCTGCTGGCCATTCCGGCTATTCTTGAGTCTCCAGACAAAGCCTTCATCGTCTATGGACAACCATCACAGGGAGTTGTCGTGGTAATGGCCTCACCCGTGATGAAGCATGAGGTCAGAGACCTGATGAACCGAATGACCCAAGAGTAAGAACACTTCCGGCAAAATCGCGATTCAGTCTCGGTGGAAACTTGCGCATACCATTCCATAATATGTTGGGACCTCATATGAAAGTAGGCTTCCCCGCATCTTGACTACTCGTGTTAGACCCGCAAGCATGGCCATCTGCCAGAGGCTATCTGGCTTCGCACTTTCGATGAATCGCTTGTTGAGCCGAGAAATGGATTCGATGCGATTCTTTCGGACTGCTTGTGAGACGAGCTCGTCATACTTTGCAGCGCTCCGATGATATCCATAAGGCCCAAACTTCTTGTGTGCGTGAGCCTGATCAGCGCTTGCAATGAACACGACGCGTTTCTTTCTCTTCTCGGCCATCTTGGCAATTGTCGTTCCTAGCGCGACATTTTCCTTTAGGGGAATCTCTCTTGACGGTGTGACAATAACCGTCCTAGCTTTGACCCGTTCTTCCTTGACGACAAACCACATGGGGACAAGGGTCCCCCAATCCATGGGCATGTCTGAAGCGGGTCCTTCAGCGGTTCCGTAGTTGGCGCCTACGACTGGTAGATGCTTTCGGGTTGATTCTTGGAGGAGATCTTGCGCGAATTCTCGGTCGCACTTTAGGCTCAGGTTGACTTTTTTTCCTCTTGGACCGTTTAGTTGGCCTGTTGTGTTTTCGGAGGTCACGATCCCGATCTTGTCTTGAAGTCTCAGGTTGTGCGGGCTTGCGATAACGATCGTGTCAGGTCTCACCTCTCTGATATCTCTCGCAATCTTGCGCACGGATTCTCTTGTCTTCGCGAACAGGTGCTTGGTTTTCCGTGCTGCCAACTGTGGGATAATGTCCCTGCCGTGTGGCATTATGCAGGCATATTCTAGAGGCATTATTGGCCGAGATGTCGCATTGAGCTAGCTTCTAGATGATTCTTACGGTTGCCTATTGGCGTCTCCGAAGAAGCGTTGACGTGGCTAGTATTGAGGGGAACAATATTCCTGCCCCAACGTAAAAGATCATTTGGATTCCCAAAGCGGCGACAAACCCGCCGATGATATTCCCGATAGCTAGACCGATGCTTAGAACTATGCTGTAGAGCGCGTTCGCCGAGCCCCTCTTGGCTTTGCCCGAGATATCCCCTACGTAGGCGAGTATTGCCGGGGCAATTGCGGACGCTAAGAAGAACATAGGCCAGAGCAGTAGCTCGTATTTCACAAAGCCGCCGCCCGGAACGGACCACCCGAAGAGGAGTAAGAATCCGAGTTCTCCCAACGCTCCAACGACCATTATCCTCGTCCTCCCGATCTTATCGGATATGTGGCCGAACACAATAGCCCCGAGTGCGAAGAGGCCGCCGAGAACTCCAAGGAAGATGAGCGTATCTCGTGTAACCGGGATGCTGGAGCTGGAGTCTCTGAAGGCTTTTGGTAGTAGAAAGTACATTCCTAGTATTACAGTCTGGGCGATCCAGACAGGGATTACGGGGCGTATCTTGCCTCCGATTCTTCTCTGTCTTATTTTGGGCTGCTTGAGCTCCCAGACCCTGACCGGTTCCACAAGAAACTTGGCCGCCAATATTCCGGCGAAGAGGAAAAGCCCTGCAGTCACCCAGAAAGCATACGACAGCCGATCCGCGTAGGAGTTGACTAGTAGTCCTCCGACTCCGAACCCGAGTCCGTAGCCTCCTAGGTTTGCTAGGTCGAATCCTCCCATCTGCTTCCCCCGATTCGTCAGTTTGGTTGCGTCTCCCAAAAGTGTCAGCGAAGTTACTGCGGTGATTGCAGCCGAGACTCCCATCATTGCGTGGAGGACGGAGACGTTCAGCAGGTTTCGGGTAAAGCCTATCGCTGCGGTGAGAATTGTGATCAATATCATTCCGATGATGTGGAGTTTCTTGCGGCTGAACCGGTCCGCGAGACGGCCGATAGGCAGAGCTGAGCCTGCTTCGGACATTGGATAGAGTGCGAGTATGACCCCGATAACGTAGCTTGGTGCCTGGAGATAGAGCGGGAAGAGGATTGTTATTGATCCGAATCCAATCCTTGTCAGAAAGACTGCTACGTATAGGTATAGCACCATTCGTAGCCCGACCTTACGCGGCAATGAGGCACCTATCTTTGGTTCGGGACTGTGTCGAGCGTGTAATAGGCTAAGTGGTCCTGAAGGTACGATTATGAAGAAACTGGGATCAAAACCGGGATGAGTGAGACTGACGAGGAACTGGCTATATTCTTCGCGCTAGCTGTAGCACATTCAACCCAATCGCTTCATCCTTAGCCTTTACCAGTTTCCCTGAGAGTTTCCATAGACCGATCTCTACCATGTTGGCTGCTGACCCTTCATCCAAATGACCGCCAATTACTGAAAAGTCCCTTCGGCCGAGGGTTACGTGAACATGAGGGAGGGGCCGGCGGTTCATGGTTGATATGTTGCCGGAGAGGTTTAGGATTTCCAGATCATCTTCGAATGTTTCGTACTTGTATTGTTTTGTCGTGAAGTCGTAGTGGCCGAGCTTGACCTTGCTCAGCGAGCCGATGCCCTCAAGTAGACTTGCGCTCAGCCTCTTCGCCGTTGCGAATCGTCGGAGGGATTGGAGAATGTCGTCGCCGGATTCGAGCCTCATGACATACTTGTCGCTTCCTAGTTGTGTGTAGATCATAAAAAGTCGGGCTGGTAGGTTGCGATTAAACCTAGTTGGTCTAGTGCACTGTCGTGGTGGGCTCTTTCTATGCGGCTACTGGAACGGTGGATGAGCCGTAGGGAATCACCGCAACATCCTTCTCGTACAGCTTCTGGTCGAGTGTTCTCAGCGCGTCGTCTATTGATCTGAAGAATTTGATCCTAGTCTTGCCCAAGAACTCCTCAACTGGGGGAGGCGCTATAGGTGAGACCACGATGAAGTCTGTCTTCTTGTCGTCCAAGGAGAAGCGGTTCGGCTTCTGCGAGGCCTCTGTGACCTTTCCCAGCTTCGCTCGCTTCTTCAAGTCCTCGATTACCATCTCAGGTTCCATCTTGCCGTAGGTTTCCATCTCGGCCTTGAACGCGTCTCCTCCTATCCCCGTTTCAAGCGCGGCAAGCAACAATACCGTGGACTTGGGCTGGTGCGAGGGATTCACGAGGCCCGCGCCGAAGGTTGCAGCCTTGAGGGCCTGGTACAGGTTTGTTCCAGCGGGTCCGTCCGCAACCGAAATTACGAGAGCGGATGGTCGGGAGGTGACAGAATGGGCTCTCCGGGAATAGTTCTCGGCGAGTTGTTGGTGCGCAAGGTTAGGATCTCCATACGCCGCTTTAACCAGTGTTCCGTCCTGGTTGAGGACGAAATCCAAGATTCGATGCTCTATCTTCATGAACTCGCGAAGAACGTTAGGTACCTCGTTCATGTCCTCCCTCGTAGGGTTGCCTTTGATCGCAAGCTCTCTGCAGTTCGGGTTTCCGATTACGTATCCGTGATTGGTGGTGATGGTCTTGAGTCCTGAGCAGCCGGGAAGGAGCGCCTTCGCCCCTCCCTCGTAGCCCGCGAAGTAGTGTGGTTGAACGTTGAGGGTTGAGATTAGAAGATCTCTGTCGAACAATTCCTTGTTCAGCTCGACGGGCGTGCCTCTGCTTGTGACTCCTATCCACTCGTACTTGCTCGAGGGGTTCTTCACCGAGCTTACTCTGATGTTCTTCTGGTAGCGTTTGTAGATGTCTTCTCCGACTACTTTCTTGATGAAATCTGGCTCAGATGGAACATGGGTTCCGCCCGCGCAGATGATCTTGATATCATCCGTCTTTGGTTCTATCAAGTTGATGAGTTGTTGGATGAAGGGTGAGTGTTTCCGTGTGAAGTCGGAGAAAATGATGGCGGGGCTCCAGCACTTTTCTCTCTCGAACGGTTTCGCGCCTATCGGGGCTGCAAGGGCTTCTCGGAAAGCGAGTTCGACCGGCTTCGTTGGGAGGGGTGGTGGTCTTATCCATCGGAGCTTCTCGGGGGATAGGAGTTTGCTGCCGCCGAACTGGTCTAGAACGGAGAGGCTGACCGTGCTGGTCAAGGCTAGGGCTGATCTCTGATTGTAGCCGATTTAAGGATTATAGAATCTGATCTTGCCTATGGCTGTATTTTTGTAGACAAAGAAAGGGGTCCGCCCTTTGCCTAGGGCGGATTGAAGCTTAGCGGCCTGAGGTATTGGAGGTGGCCACGGACGCACCCTTGAAGGTGTATCCGAGGAATCCTCCGATGAGGCCTAGGATCAATCCGACAAAGTTCAGTGATATTACCGAGAAGACGAGCACGAGTATTGACCCTATTTTCCTCTGAGCCGCGTTGTTGTACAGCAGCCAAGATCCGACGAGCGTCAGTATGCCTGCGATGCTTCCCCATACCAGGATCATTGTTGAGCTGATTCCTGGTATCAGCAGGGAGCTGACTGTGGTGGCGATGAAGGCACTGATCAGGGTGATTAGCCCTGCGAGCGCTGACAGCGCGAAGGCTGCTGTAGGCTTTGGTGCAGTGTTTGCTGCCAAAGTTCATCCTTACAGGTAACCCACGCTTGTAGACTATCAACGAACTGTAACCCCCGAGCCTGTGCATGGCGCACCCCGATGCACAATCACGGCAAAGATTCTGCAAAGCACTTCGGCCCCGCTTACAAAAGGCTCTCATGAGCCTGGAAGGCGCCGGTATTCAATTTCACCAAGGAAGAACCTCTGGGCAGCGACCTGTGAACGTGGATTTTTTTTGGCGATTTCACGAAGGGCGCGGCGCGGGAAAATCGACCACCCCGGGGGGTCACATAATAGTTAGCGAAAAAAGAATAGTTACATAAAAAAAGGAAGATTTGTAACGGGTGAAAATTAGGGGCGACCGACTGTTTGGGAGAGGCATGCCTATTCTTGGAAGGAATAGATTGCCGTCAAGATGGTTGCGGCATGTGAACTTTTGTTGCGGGTCGTGGGATGGAACAGATGGCACCATCTCCCATTGTCAGTCTCATCCAAGGTTAATCTATTGAGCCCCCCGTAGGCCAATCTTGGAAAATACGGGATGAAGTACAGAGTTCTAGGTAAGACAGGCCTAAAGGTCAGCGAGGTAGGCTTCGGTGCTTGGGCAATTGGAGGCAACGCTCATGGAAACAGTTACGGGCCCACCGACGATAAAAAGTCGCTCGAAGCGATAGGGAAAGCGCTAGAGCTGGGATGCAATTTCTTCGATACAGCCGATGTCTACGGTCACGGACACAGCGAGGAGCTGCTTGGCCAAGCCCTCAAGGGCCACCGATTAGAGGTCATTATCGCAACGAAGGTAGGTGGTGACTTTTATCATGGAACTCCTCGAATGAATTTCAACTCTGACTATCTGGAGTTTGCTCTAGGGAAAAGCTGTGAAAGACTGGGCACTGACTACATTGACCTCTACCAACTCCACAATCCCCCAATCCAACTGATCAAAGATGGTAGGGTCTTCAAGATCCTTGACAGGCTCAAAGCCTCGGGAAAAATCAGACACTATGGGATCTCGATTCACGATCCGCAAGAAGGGCTCCTGGCGATGAGAGCGGGCGAACTAGGAGCCATCCAGGTAGCATTCAACATCCTACGACAGGAAGCCAAGAACCAACTCTTTCGAGAAGCGACAAAGAACAATGTCGGAATCATCGCACGAGAACCACTAGCGAACGGATTCCTTGCAGGTAAACTGAAGGCGGAATCCACCTTTCCCCAAGGAGACATCAGGCACAACTTCCCCCCCGACTATATCTCGCAACTCACACTGGCAGCGGATAGGTTGCGGTTCCTGGAATCGAACAAGCGAACCCTCGCACAGGCAGTCTTAAGGTTCGTCCTTGACCACAAGGACATATCTACGGTGATCCCAGGAACGAAGACTCGAGAGCAGGTGGATGAAGACTTCGCTTCCTCTGAATCACCTTCACTGACCGGTGAGGAACTTCTTCGTATCAAGTTCCTTCGAGAACAAGCGTTCGCATAGCACGAACCATCCGAGACACGGAGGAGAATGATGAGATATCTCGTGAGGCTGGCTAACAAGCAGGGCTACACGCCCAGAGACGTCAAGCTGCTTCAAGCAAAGATTCGAGAATTGCTGGGCTCTGCTGATAAGATCGGCAACCTAAGAATAGGCACGAGCACGATCGAGTTCGACCTCTTCGCAGAGCAAACCGACCTCAACGGATCCAAGAGTCTCCTAGAGACCAAGATCTCTAAGGTGGTGACACTCAGATCTCTTGAATCTCGTGTCTCGATCGGAGGGAAACAGGAAGCGTTGCGAGAAGCAATCGATTTGTTCAATCAGGAAAGATTCTGGGAAGCCCACGAGGTCCTTGAAGAGATATGGCATCCCGCAACGGGCGTCGAACGAGACATTATTCAGGGCCTGATCCTGACTGCTGCAGGGCTCGTTCATTACCAGAAAAACGAAAACGCTGTTTGCGTCTCAATTCTTGGAAGGGCTATGGAAAAGCTGGGCGCTCTCGACAATTTCAAGGGTCTTGACATCAAACGCCTGAGAGCCGGTATTGAGCAGATCCAGAAAGACAACATGCCCAAGTTGCTCCAGGTCGAGTGGGTCAAAACGAAAACCCACAAAGAACCCCCGTGAAGAGTATCTGTACCCTTTTAGCGGAAGAATTCAAGCGGAACTAAGGGGACGCTTCCATGGCATTTGTAAACATTGACAACAGATACTCCAGCGCCCTAGCTATCGTAGCCGGCGTTATTCTCACATTGACGAGGCCTGTCCTATCGAGCCTGTTGCCAGGCACTGCATCGAATCCATGGGCTGCTCTATTTACGAGACTTTCTGCAAACGGGGTAACTGTGTTCTGGGTACTAGCAGGCATTCTCTCGATACTAGTGCAGATCGGGGGAGTCACGATCGTTCTGGGGGGTGTGCTCTGTTATGCAAACCATCTGAGGCTAGGAAAGGAACTCGTTGGATTCGGAACAACCTTTGGACTGGTCGACCTTTTGACCACAGTACCCGCTCTCGCATCAAGCAGTTATGGACCTCCGCTTTGGATCGCCTGGGTAGGCCTCTTCTTTGCTGTCTTCGCGGATAGACACATCAAAGGCCCAAAGGACTCCTATGCTGGGGAAGTGAGAAAGCTCTTCGTTTCTCTCCGTTCCCGAATGAGGCGGGAGAGAGTTTCCAAGAAGAAGAGGGAACGACAAGCAAGGAGATCGAGGGCTAGGAAAAGAGCTGCAAGAGATGCGGGAGCGTCAACGAGACCAGGCAAATTCGGCAGCGACGGCGACGACTAGTGCCAGTCCTCCGCCGAGGAGAATTGCCGGGGTGTGGAGAAGGGCAAAGCCTCCGACAACAACTACGAGTATGACGAGTAGTACTAGAAGATCGGCGATGAGGTTCTTGTCCACTTGATCCGTAACAACCAATCCTCCGTCCCCTAGGCTCATCTCGCGGAATGTTCAGCGGGCAGCCTGAAACTGTACATAAGCTCTGCTCCGCTTTCCCAGTTTGGCCTAGCCGGTGATGGATCGTATTAGGAGTAGAATGTTCCTCTTTCGCTCGCGCATCCTTCTTTTGCTGTAGTTGTACCATTCTGGTCCATAGGGAATGTACTCGCTTACCCGATATCCTTCCTCGATCAAAGATGGCTTAATGTCATCCCGAATCCCTTTCAACATCTGAAACTCGAAGTCTCGTTTGTGATCTTTCGCCAGGTTTCTAGCTGCATCGATGAGTTTTCCGTCATGCGTCCCGATACCGAAATGGTCTCCGTCCTCGAAGAGCGTCGCCATGAGCTTGAGATAGTTGGCCTCGACATCGCTTCTCCTCTTGTAAGCTAACTCTGTGTTCTCAGGGTAGGCACCCTTCACCAACCGGACCATTCCTCCTCGGGCAATGATATCTTTGAGATCAGACTCGGTTCGTTTCATGTTTGCCTGCAGACAAACGCCCAGGCGCCGATGGCTAGGAAGAATTTCTAAGTATGTCCTTACAGTTGCCTCGGTGTAAGGTGAATTTTCCATATCTATCCAGACAAACTCGCCATAGATTTCAGCCCTATCGATGATGCTCAGGAGATTCGTTTTGTAGAGAGAAGGATTCGCAGCGAGCCCAATTTGGGATGGTTTTACAGAAATTGTCCCGTCTATTTTCTCTGCTTGTAGCCTATCGAGGAGTTTGAGGTATTCTTCGGTGTAGCTTTGAATAAGCTTCTCGTCCGGGGTGTGCTCTCCTAGCCGGTTGAGGATTGCCCTAAGTTTTCTGCTGTTTGCGTTGTGGGCGACTTTGATTGCATCTTCAAGCGAATATCCTGCGATCCATCTCTTTGCGACACGGTAGAGAAGTCTTTCAGTTAACCCTGGCATGACGTAAGGACCTGATATCGTGCAACCTTGGAACCGGATTGACGAAATTTCTTGAGGTTAAAGCTTTCATCTTTCTAGCCACTAGAGTATGGCCTCTAGAACGTCTAGTGCCATGGGGTATTCTTCCGGCCCGGAGGCGTCTCTTGCAATCGACGGTAAGTTCTCTCTTTTGATTCCGTAGTCGCCTAATCTTTTGAAGAGTCCGAGCTCTTTGACTAACTCTTCGACTTGCTCGGCAGCGGACAGGGCCTGTTTGCTTTCGCTCAGCCCTTTCGAATCTTGTCCTTCTGCTCCAGCGATCAAGGACAGCCTGTGTGGATATTTCCGAGCCTGGTGTCTCATTACCTCAGCAAGCGTCAGGCATGATGTGATGCCATGAGGTATGTTCCAGGTAGCACCGATCACGCGACCTATCGCGTGGCTCAGCCCGGTCCCGACACTTTGGACTCCGGCGAAGGACATCCATGCCGCGGATTGACATGCGAGACGGGGGCCTATTTCGGTGGGATTGTTGGCGGAGAGCTTGAGATTTCGGAAAAGGAGTCTGATGGATTCGAGCGCAAGAGTGTCAACGTATGGTTGGTGTCTAGGCGAGTAAATGGATTCGACTGCATGGTCGAGACTTCGGATTCCAGTGCAAGCCCAGAGCCAGGATGGAGTATCACCTGTTATTTTCGGGTCGAGGAAGATGAAGCGTGGAACGAGCCTTGGATCCCGAATCCCGGTTTTTCTTTTCGAGGTGTCATCTGTCATTCCTGCTGAGTGTGAGAATTCGGCGGCTGAGAGTGTTGTAGGAATCGCGAGATGAGCAATGATGGGCTTAGCGAAGCTTTCTGACAGCTCCTTGACAGCGATCTTTGTCGAGTCGATAGGGCTACCGCCTCCGAGGCTGATGAGAGAATCAGCTCTTGCCCTTTGTACTTCACTGATTGCTTGTTTTACGCCACTTATCGGAGCGTGCTGTTTGATGCCCGAGAAGACCCCAACGAGCTTTCGTCCTGATGCCTTCTCGACGGTATCTACAAGTCTTGTCTTCTCGGCGATGGTTTGTCCTGTTATCACGAATGGACGCTGTGACCTAATTTTGTCAAGCTCTCCGGCTAGCTGAGCGATTGAACTGGGTCCAAAGTGGACCCTCTCGATGGGCAGGTAGGAGTACTCGCCGCTGACGACTTCCAAATTTGACACGAGTGTCAGCTTCGGATTCGGAAGTGTACGGTCCGTCTATTTCTTGGCGGGTGTCTGCCAGCTGAAGGGATAGTTGGGATCGTCCAGCTTCTCAGCAATAGAGGTCACTTTCAACGGCTTCTTAGTCTCGATCATGATTGCAAGTTCATTGGTGGAGTCTTTTCCTAAGCTCGCTTCGACGGCCCCTGGCTGGGGTCCGTGGTGTACTCCTCTCCGGTGGAGAGTGAAGGATCCTACTTCGATTCCTCGGCGGCTGCTGAAGTCTCCGCTGACGTAGTAGAGAACCTCGTCGCTGTCGATGTTGCTGTGGTTATACGGGACGGGAATGGCTTGAGGGTGGTAGTCGAGTTTTCGCGGAACGAACGATAGCACATCGAACCCCGGTGCTTCGAAAGTCTGATGGATAGGTGGCGGTTGGTGAACGCGGCCGGTTAGGGGCTCGAAATCGTTGACATTGAAGATCCAGGGATAGAGATAGCCGTCCCATCCGACAACATCGATTGGGTGATAGTCGAAAACATAGGACATTAGCGAGTTGTCGATCTTGACCCGGACCTCGAATTCTCCCGAATCGTTGTGTGGGACAAGTTTCTCTGGCCGACGGAAATCTCGGTCCGCGTAAGGTGCCAGTTCTACCAACTGGCCGTAATCGTTTCTATATCGCTTGGGAATCTCGATGGGCCCCGCGGATTCGGTTATCATGAACCTATTGTCTTTTCCATCTAGGTCTATTCTGTAAGTGGTCCCTCGCGGGACGACAACGAAGTCCCCCTCGCGGAAGTGTAAGGTCCCGAAGACAGACTCCAAGCTTCCTTTTCCTTCATGGATGAAGTATAGCTCGTCTCCCTGGGCGTTTCTGAAGAACCAGTCCATGCCATGGGAGGGGCGGACAGTTGAGACGAAAACATCATCATTGTAGAAGAGTGGCTGGCGTCCTTCGACCGGGTCCTTTGCCAGCTCGGAGTTCTTGGTGCGGACGTGGTGATGACGATGGAGGTCGGGCTGCCAGCGAGTTATCGCGAGCTCTTTCAGTTTCTTGATGTGAGACACTCTCGTCGGCGGGTTGATGTGGTAGAGGGTTGAGTAGACGCCCGAGAATGCTTCTGTCCCGAAAACCTCTTCCTGATACAATGACCCGTCTGGTTTTCGGAACTGTGTATGCCTCTTGGCTGGAAGTTTGCCGAGGCTGTAATAACTAGGCAATTCGGTCACTCTGACCTTTTCTCGGGGCGTATAACTTTGTTTCTCAACGCTCCAAGTCTTTCGATCTCAAGCTCTACGATATCTCCGGGTTTTAGCCAGGGATGAGCATCCTCTCCGAGTTCCAGCAGGGACCCTGTTCCTACCGTTCCCGATCCGAACACTTCTCCTGACTGGAGCTGAACAGATTGTGATGCCCGAGCTATCATCTGGGGGAAGGTCCAGTGCATTTTGTCCATGTTTCCCATTGACAATTGTTTGCCGTTGACTTTGGCGGTCATCTTGAGGTTGAACTTTCCAGGGCCGGTTTTTCGATCTTGTAGCTCGTCGGGTGTGACGAGCCAGGGTCCGAGGGACGTGGCGAAGTCCTTGGCCTTAGCTGGGCCGAGACCGATTTTCATCTCGCCCACCTGAACGTCTCGTGCACTCCAGTCGTTCATTATGGTGTAGCCCACGATGTGGGCTTCAGCTTCTGTCTCGGGTATGTCGATTCCGCCTCGCCCGATTACGCAAGCAACTTCCAGTTCGTAATCGAGAGTCTTAGTGTAAGCTGGATAGGGCACATTCTCTTCGGGACCGTAGACCACGCGCGGGTTAGAGTAGTAGAAGGCGGGGAACTCGTACCATTCTTGCGGCATCGGAAGGCCTCGTCGTGCTCGGGCCGACTTGACGTGGTCTTCGAATGCGTAAAAATCTCGTAACGTGGGAGGATCTGGAATCGGAGTCTTGATCCCAGCATCATCAGTCCGAGTCATGAATCGGTGAACATGCTCAGGCGCGACTCTGTTGAAGATCCGCCACGACACGGATTGAAGGTCATCCAGGAGTTTGGGGTTCCTGGATAGGATCTGTTTGATGGTGGGTGCTGCGGGTAGGTCTCGAATTGATCGTGGAGCCGGAATCTTCAGCTTCTCAGCTACGCTAGTAACTCGATCGATCTCTAGTATCCATTCTCCCCACAGCAACCCAGTACGAGTCTTGTTCGGCGCTTTCTTTGTGCTGTAGGCGACCAGTTTCATCTGAGGCTAGAGATTTCCCCGTTTCGCCTGCTCAGCTTCGATGGACTGGAACAGGGCCTTGAAGTTGCCTTTCCCAAACGATTCGCTCCCCTTCCGTTGGATAAGCTCGAAGAACAGTGTGGGCCGGTCTTGGAGGGGTTTGGTGAATATCTGGAGCATGTAGCCCTTCTCATCCTTGTCCACCAATATGCCAAGGCGTCTTAGATCATCTATCCTCTCCGAGATTCCTCCGACGCGTTTAGGAAGCTCCGCATAGTAGCTGTCGGGTGTGCGCAGGAACTCTATTCCCCGCTCGGCCAATCTTGCGACGGTGGCGACGAGGTCTTCGGTGGAGATGGCGAGGTGTTGTACGCCGGCGCCCTTGAAATAATCTAGGTATTCTTGTATCTGCGATTTTCTCTTTCCCGCGGCGGGCTCGTTGATCGGGAACTTTACCGTCCCGCTGGGATTGCGCATGACCTTGGAGCGGAGGGCGGAGTATTCGGTGCTGATGTCCTTATCGTCGAAGCTGATGAGCTGGGTGAACCCGAAAACGTTGCCGTAGAACTCTACCCAATAGTCCATCTTTCCCTCTTCTACGTTGGCGACCACGTGGTCGACGTGTTTCAGGCCGACAGACTCCTCTTTCCCTGGGAATGGTGTGTATCCTGGGGCGAATATTCCGCGATAGTCGTGACGTTCAATGAACGTATGCACTGTATCGCCGTAGGCTGCGATGGCGGCGCCTCGGATCGTTCCATGGTCGTCTTTGAGTATCTTGGGTGCTTGTATTCCCTTGGCGCCGCGCCGAAGGGCTTCTTTGTATGTCCAGTCGACATCTTTGACTCGCATGGCAACGTCGGCTACACCGTCTCCGTGGGTGATTACGTACCTAGAGATAGGGTGGTCGGGGATGAGAGAGGAGGTTAGTAGGAGTCGGATGTCGCCTTGCTGCATGAGATAGGATGTCTTGTCTTTGACTCCTGTCTCAGGTCCGCTGTATGCGACGGGTGAAAAGCCGAACCCGTTTTTGTAAAAGTAGCTTGCCTGCTTCGCGTTTCCAACGTAGAGCTCGACGTAGTCTATTCCTTCTATGGGCAACGCGTCGTTCTTCAATCTGGATCGTCGACCGGTGATCTATGTTGAACCTTTTAACTTATTTCTTGGCTACGAGATGGAGATACTAGGGTGGCAGTAGGTTTGCCATTCGGCAGTAGTCTCTGTCGAGACATTCTATTCTTGGTTAGATGAGGTTATCAGAGAAGAAGCCTAGTATGAGCTTCTCGACTTCGTCCGGTGCGTCCTCCGGAACGAAGTGGCCTGCCTTTACCTGGGTCAACTTTGCGTTTGGAATCATCTTGGATATTCTCTCAGCGTATGTCGGAGGCGATTTTCCTGTTCCCCAGATGATTAGCGTTGGAACCTTCAGCCGAGAGAGACCCTGCTCTATCTCCTTCATCGGTTTGAAGCTCGGATGCGTGGGCGAGTCTGGGAACATTCTGGGAAATGCTTGGTAGGCTTTCTTCGCCTCGTCGTCCGGGAAAGGTGCCCAGTAGGCTTCCATGGCGGTCTCGGGGATGTTCTCGGGATGGAGGGATGATTCCTTGATAATCGCGGGAGTGATTTTTGCGGCTACTTGAGGAGGAAGTCGATAGTCTGATGTAAGGAAGGTGTTCATGATGACCAGGCCGGCGACGTTTTGCGGGTGTCGTATCACGTACTGCATTGCTAGGGGTCCTCCCCAATCGTGTAGGATCAGGATTAGATTCCTGAGACCTAGAGATTCGATGTAGCCAGAGACTATCCTTGCATGATGTGGAAAATCATGGAGGTCCGGGTTTGGCTTGTCTGATTTTCCGAATCCCATTAGATCGAATGCGAGAGCTCGATGACCGGAGTCGGTGATGGCTGGGACGAGGCGCCTCCACATGTATGACCAGGCTGGGTTTCCGTGGACCATTACAACTGGACGAGCGCCGGAGCCCTCGTCCACGTAGTGGATTGCGAGCCCGTCTAGGTGAACCCATCTTTCTGGGAAGGGCCATCCGTCAAAGTATGGCCAGCCTTGTCGGATCATCTACAAGCCTCTTGCAAGCAGCCTGTTCGTTGACGAGATGCGCCGCCCCGTTGTGATATAGGGATTTAGTAGCCTCGGGCCGCCCATTCAGGTATCGAGTTCTTGACTCTGCTCGAAGATTATTTCCTGAGGATTTCACAAACATTCTGACATTTCCTCTGGATAAAGGTCCAGATTCCTCGGGCAGAAACTGTAATATCCGGTTGCCGCCGCAACACCGTTTGAGCTGACATATTATGGACTGGGGAATGAAAAACCGGCTTTCAAGAATGATCAAACCTGAAACCGGAAGAACGGTAATGCTTGCGGTGGACCATGGCTACTTCATGGGTCCCACCCACAAGCTGGAAGAGCCTCGGAAAACGATCGAGCCTCTTCTGGCATACTCTGATGCGATAATGTGCACGCGTGGGGTTCTCCGGACCTCTATTGACCCGAGATCCAACGTGCCTATTGTCCTTCGGGTTTCAGGTGGAGCTAGCATTATCGGGGATTCATTGACTAACGAGGCCATCACAACTTCTGTGCGCGATGCTGTTCGGCTTAACGTTGCAGCGATGGCTCTTTCGATCTTTATTGGATCTGCTCACGAGCATCAGACCTTGACGAACCTTGGCAGGCTTGTGAATGAGGGCGAGGAGCATGGTATTCCGGTTCTCGCTGTTACGGCGGTGGGCAAGGAGTTGGAGAAACGAGACGCTCGTTACCTCGCTTTAGCTTGTAGAATCGCTGCGGAGCTGGGGGCGCATTTTGTCAAGACATACTATTGCGAGGATTTTGGAAAAGTTGTCAAAGGCTGTCCAGTGCCTTTGGTTGTGGCCGGAGGACCCAAGCTGGCGACAGAACTGGACGCGTTTCAACTCGCCCACGACGCAATTCAGGAAGGGGCTGTGGGAGTGGATATGGGCCGGAACATCTGGCAATCAGATCATCCCGTGCCAATGATCAGGGCCATTCGAGAGGTAGTGCACGGAGGCGCAACTGTAAGGGAAGCCCAGGAAGTATACAACCAGTCAAAGAATACGAAACAGGAAGTAATCGTAAGACCATCTGCTGTACGATAATCGTTTGGGGGAGATTATCGATTACTAGGAAGCTATACTGGGAAGAGCCGTATTCCAAGGATTTCGTCGGGAAGGTAGTTACGGTCGAAGGGCAAGCAGTTGTTCTGGACCAGACACTCTTCTACCCACGGGGTGGCGGTGTAGCTTGCGACACCGGGACCCTGAACGCGTCAAAGGTCCAAGAGACAACAAAAGCTGACGACAAGATACTCCACACGATGGAATCCCCTTCATCTTTGAAGGTTGGAGACAAAGTGACAGGACGGGTCGATTGGGAAAGAAGACATACTCTGATGAAGATGCATACTGCGGGCCACCTTCTCAGCTCCCTGTTCTATTCGAGGGCCAACTGCCGAATAACAGGGAACCAGATCGACGTGGACCGGTCTAGAATGGACTTTAACCTGGAATCGTTCGATCGGACTCAGATTGAGGGATACGTGACAGAAGCCAATGAACTGATCACAAAAGACGCACCAGTCAAGACCTACTTTCTGGAACGAGGGGAAGCCCTCAAGCTCCCCGATATGGTGAAGCTCGCAGAGGCTGCGCCACCTGCGGAAGCCCAGCTTAGAATTGTCGAGATCGAAGGCATAGACCGTCAAGCCGACGGAGGACTACACGTGTCCCATCTCAAAGAGATCGGACAAATACAGCTACTAAAGCTGGAGAACAAGGGAAAAACGAACAGAAGACTATACTACGATACACAAAACCCCGTCAAGTGAAAATTATCAATATCTATCACCTAATCAACCTCAAGTCTATCGTCCAACATAACAAAGATCTTCGATCCCGTCTGGACAACATCTGATTGAATATCTCGACGACAAATCATTTCAACGTCACCATTTTTCGTAGTGAACGAAATCTTTCAGAGGTCGTCTTCCACGGTTCAACGACGGCGAGGGAACGTTGCTAGCATGGTCTGGGTAACCTAGCGATAGAACTCCGACCGGCTCGTAGTGTTCAGGGATGCCTAGTTCCTTTCTCAGAATTCCTGGTTTGAAGATTCCAACGCTGCCCGCGAAAGACGCTGCTAGCCCTTCGTTTGCAGCTGCTAGGAATACTAGCATGCAGCTACATCCGACGTCGAAATACCAGAACGGGACGGGCCAGTCGATCTCTTTTCCTCCCGAACGGATCTTATCAGGTTCATGATAGCGATCGTGGACAATCCTCTCGCTGACGCAGGGTATCAGTAGAACAGGGGCATCGCTTCTCAGGTCCCTTAGCTCCCGTATCCTCTTTCGTCTCGCTTGGTCGGTTACGACTACGAATGCAACCTCCTGGCTGTATCCGGCGCTGGGATAATGTTGGGCGATGGAGAGAATCCGTTCGACTTTTTCTTTTGGCACGGGGTCTGGTTTGAAGGCTCGAATCATTCTACGGACTAGAACCGTTCTCGTGAAGTCCATCTTGGATGGGCCTTGTTCTGGGCCTCTTCAAAAGCGTGTGTGGGCGAGTCGCGGGTTTTTATCCGGCTTCGCTCCGATTCGCTGAGCGAACGGCTGTACAGGTGTTCCCTGCGGTTTCAGAATTGATGATGGGTTGTCCATGATTACATTCGAGAGAACTGGAAAACGATTTGGCGATCTTGACGCTGTCAAAGACTTCTCCATTACGATCAAGGATGGAGAGATTCTAGGACTTCTCGGTCCGAACGGTGCTGGAAAGACCACTCTGATGCTTATGATGGGAACGGTATACCGCCCCACCAGCGGGACGATAACAGTCAACGGCTTTGACGTTGTAAAGCAACCTAACGAAGTTAGGAGACTGATCGGAATCGCTTTCCAGGATCCACGGGTGGACGGTATTCTGAGCGGGTTCGAGGTGTTGAACTGGCACCTCAAAATGACCACGACCTTCGACAAAGACGAGCGCCGACGTCGTGTGGAAGAGGTCCTGAAAGCTCTCGACCTCTGGGAGGCACGCAAGAAGCGGACCTGGCTGATGAGTGGAGGTATGAAAAAGAAGGTTGAGGATGCGAAGATACTGGTTCAGCGGCCGAGCATAGCGGTCTTCGACGAACCCACCGCCTTCCTCGACGTCCCGAGCAGATTGCTGGTCTGGAAGATGATCCGGCAGCTGAGGGACGAGGGATCGACCGTCATCGTTGCCACGAACATGATGGACGAGGCTGAACGTCTCTCCGAGAGAGTTGCAATAGTCAACAAGGGCAAGCTGGTTGCGAGTGAAACCCCGGAACAATTGAAGGGAACCGTAAAGGGCGGAGAAGTGCTAGAGCTTACCGTGAACGATGGGTCCGAATTCAGACCGGACATGTTGACCAAGTACCCAGAGGTCCATGATGTCAAGAAACAGGACAACAAGATCCTGGTCTTCCTCAACTCAGGCACACTTCTTCTTCCCAAGATAGTCGACACCCTGAGCACTCAAGGGTTCAAGATCGAAAGCGTCAAACTGAAGGAGGTCAGTCTGGAAGATGTCTTCCTCACCTACACCGGCCAACGACTCGAGTAAGACCACAGTAGTCGCAGAATCGCCCCGGCATCTCATCCTTCAGATGGCTCTCAGAGATGTATCGGTCCTGTTCAGGACCCCATGGATCATCATAACCCGAGCTCTTTCCTTCATCATACAACTCTTTGTCTTTGCCTTCCTCATTAGTGGACTCATCCATATTCCAGGGCTCAATTTCTTCGAGTACTACGCTGTTGGGAGCGTAGTAGCGACGATCGCTTCCATCTCGTTCGTCATCGGCTACGACATCTTCGAAGAAGCAGAAGAGGGAGTACTCGATTATCTGCTAACGCTTCCAATCGCAAGACGGCAGTTTATCGTTGGACGAGCGCTTGGCGGGGCTATGAGAGCCATAATCTACACCATACCAATGTTTGTCATCGTCGCCTTTCTCTGGGGGTTCAATCAGCCGCTCTCGATCCTCACAGCTCTCGTATCGCTCTTCCTCCTAGCCTTCGGTGTTACTGGCATGTCGATAACCGTGGCCGTGAGCGTGAAGAGCGCTAACAGATTTGACGTGGTTCTCGCTCTCCTCGAGCTCGCTGTGTCAAGGGGAAGCACGGCTCTCTACCCAATCGCTTTCATGCCGGTCTATGTCTCGTTGTTCGCGCCTTTCTCGCCGGTTTCGTTTGCCGCTGACACTGCACGCAATTCTCTTGTCGGGTTCACTCTGGACCTTCCCGCGATCGCGGGGCTAGTAGCGTTCGTCGTAATTTTCCTCGGGTTGGGCGCTGCGTTCTATTTCCGCCGTCTAGAAGGAGGAATCTACGGTTGAGCAATACGCGACTCATCCCGCTGATCATCGAGCGAGACGTTCGGATCCTCTTCTCCGACGCGTTTCTTGTCGCGATAATGTTCGCAAACTTTGCGATCGACCTCTTTGTGACAGCCGCGACCTTCGGCCGGCTCGTTACCGGCCAGGGCGCGAACTACTTCCTCTTCATCGCGCCCGGTTCGAATCTCATAACGGCGATGGTTGCCGCTTTCCAGTCAGGCAGAGATGTGTGGCGCGAGAAGTACATCAAAGACCTGACCTCGTACCTTCTGACCCTTCCGGTGCAGAGGCCGGTGCTCGCCTTCTCAAGGGTTCTAGGCGGTGTTGTGAGGAGCGTGATCGCAACTTTTCCAGGGACCCTTGTCATATGCTACCTCTACGGGATTCTACTGACCCCGAAAATTTTCGTAGCATACTTGATAGTCGGCCTATTCTCATTGGGAATAGTCGGCCTCTCTATGGCTATTTCCGCCTTTTCTTCGAGCATAGAAATGTGGGTCACTGTCAGAAGCGCCATCCAGCTCTACCTATCCTTTCTCAGCGCCCTATTCTACCCAGTGAGCGTGTTTCCCACCTTTCTAGCACCGATAGTTTCATCAAACCCTATGACATGGGCTATTCAGGCATTCCGGCAACTGTCGCCAATTTCTTTCCCACAAGTCCCCGCTGGCGATTCCCTTGGGTCGATACTAATTCTTGCCGGACCCTCACTCACCTTTGCCTTACTCGGAACCATCTGCTACATCTGGTACTCGAAACTCTAGGGGCTATCCTGACTTAGCTCATGGGCGGTGTTAATCGCTTACAGCCACGTCGTGGCTTCCATCGGGTTAGGGGTTCACGTTAATTTTCCCATTCTGCATGAACACATGGATCGGACAGGAGATGTAACAGTAGACCGTAAACGAGCCTAATTGATTAGCGGTAAACGTCACATCACTACACTTGCCGGGACCCAGCGCAAATCCGCTGAAGTAGCGCTGTATCGCAAACCCATGAGACTGAATTGTATCATTGTTTATGACATGAATCGTAACGGTTCTCCCCATGGTAACATTCATTATAGGCCAAGAGCCGCTTTGGAACTTGCTACCGTTGAACCCGACATTCATCCCTTCGTTAGCCATGACGACGACAAAGTAGGTAGAGCTTGCCGGCACGCTCGCGGGTCGGGCCCAACAGTTGGTTGTCCCGAGACCGAAGAAATGAAACTTATACGCCGCAGCGAAAAACCCGGTGACTGCCACGACGATGAGTACGATCACAAGCACCCGTCGCAAAAGTCTTGTTCGCGGGAGTTCTTCCCCGCTTGAGCTCCCAGCTAGCTTTCCGTTACTACTAGTCTCTGAGTGGACCGGCAAGGTAAGTTGCATGGAAACCTAACTACGCTACGAATATGGGAATGTACAGACTGGCGTCCAATGATTAAGAAAGCTATGGCTCAAACTGCGAACAAGAAACCAGTTAATCCCGCACTCAAAGGATATTCTTTGTCCTGTTCGTAACTTGAGCCAAAAACCCTTAGAACACTCCAGTCGATACATCTGTTCATGCTGGGATTCGCTGAGAGTTTCCTCCCGTGGACTGCATCGACGCTGATTCCCGCGTTTGTAGGGTTACTCCTTATCGTGTTGGTAGGAATGAAATTACAGGCAAGATACGTTGCCGCGTTTGCTTTCGGGATTTTGTTCTGGTTTTTCGTGGACACGATAACCGGGGCAGCAAGCCTCGATGTCAACTCGGGTTTCTCCGGAGGCCTAGGTCAACTTGCAATGATAGGGCTCTTTGTTATCGGCCTGCTCTTCTTCTTTTCAATTGATCGGAATCGAAATATCTTCTCGCCTGAGTTAGCAATTGGAAAATATGGTTTGGCGATACCCTTGCTAGTTGCGACGGCATTAGGAGTGCACGGGCTCGGCGAGGGCGCAGCCTTCGGGGGAACAGCTGCGCTGACAACAAGCACGTCCCTTCTCGACACATTCGGCGGCGTTTCCGGCGGAGTAGCGTACGTTCTACACAAGGCACTTGAACCTATGATAATAGGCGCTTGCTATTGCGCATACTCTATCCAACACGCTAAGACTACTACAGTTCGCCTGAGAGACCTTGCAATTCTGAGCATAATCTTCACGATTCCCTCGCTCATCGGCGCTGCCAGCGGCTATTACCTAACCTACGACAGCAGCTACTTCTACGCCCTGGGCACCGGAACAGCAATCTATGCCGCGGTGAGGCTCTTTGGACCGATGTTCAACAAGGCGAACCCTGCAAGCTCGAAGGAATCGATGACGATGGCGGTGCTCATAACCCTTGGACTCCTAACAATCTATTTCGCTGCCTTATTCCATTCAGGCTAATGTCAAGCCGCCATCGCCTTTCTCTCGTCGATTGAGAGCGGCGTGAGTTCGATGGAGGTGTCGGGTTTCAAGGCTCTCCGGAGATCTGAGGCTCTGATCTCGCTGGTTACCTCTGGACCTTTCGTCGACTCTATCGGACCACGAGGAGCCTGACGGTTTTCAGCTTCTTCTCTTTCTGGAAGGCACTAGTCATCGAAGCGACCTTCCTCCCTTCCCCCTCTAGGAGAAAGAGTTCGAAGCAATTGTTTTGGCCCATCTTATTGTGAATATGGGTTCGCACAATGTCATCATAGGCATGTTTCAACCTAGTGATTGGCTCTTCATTCGACTCATCGTGTGTAACTACGAGGATTGCAGCTACTCGGCCGATGAGTGACGCTTTCTCTCTTGAGTCAGATAGTAGGAGACGTATTGCGGCTCTGACTACGTCAGATCTCCCTGCGTATCCTTGGGATTCCTGAATCGCTGTCATCGAATCGACCAGTTCGTTGGGTAACGAGACGCTAACGATGGGCATGTGTCTGTGCCATAATAATTTCCAGCTGACTCCTTATATTAGGATTATTAAAATCCGGAAAATACTTAATAATTCCATCTCAATCTCGCGTAACGTGATCCCTCTTCTCCCAGAATGGATCGTTCTCTTGCTTGGCTCTCTGGGTCTCGGAATGCTCCACGGGGTCATTCCGGACGAACACACTTGGCCAATCACTTTCAGCTATTCAGTGGGATCAGCTACAGGGAGAGGAGGAATGCTCTCGGGAACGTTCTTCGCCTCAGCTTTTACACTCCAACGCGCAATTATGGCTCAGCTCGTCTACTTCGCCCTCGCTAGTTATCTCGCCTTTGACGAGGGCTTGAACGCGCTTGTCTACGTGGCGGTCGGGATCGCGATGTCCCTTGCGGGGTACTTGATATTGTCTGGGAAATTGCCGTCTTGGCATCCCCTTGCTCGATTCCTGCGCACTCATGCTAGAACACATTACGACGAGAAAGGCATCTCAAGACGAGTTCCCACACACTGGTGTGTAATCCATGGATTCATCGCGGGCTTCGGTGTCGATACAGGCCTCTTCACCACTTTCATCTACTTGGTCGCTGTTCCAGCGATGCCAGCAGCGTATCTTGGATTCGCACCTGGAGCGGCATTCGGCTTTGGCACACTAATCGTGCTGCTTGCGATTGGTTCAGTGTTCGGCGGTGTCCTCCAGATCGCGAAGAAGTGGGGTCCGGAGCGAGTCCAGCTCTTCGGCACAAGAGCCGGGGCACGCAGCCTATTTTACGGCGGGATAATATTCATCATCGCGGGAATACTCTTCCGAACCGGTATACAAGACACCATTCCGCTGGATTTTGGAAATCTGATTGTCTTAGCGTTTATGATCGGGGTAATCGTTCCGGTAATGATCGTCACCTGGAGAGAAGTCAAAACGATCCCTGCGCCTGAAGCATTGACTCATATCGCCAGATCTTCCTGACCCTGCACGGGCACGTTTACCCCATCACTATCGGATAAGTTGGGGCGGGAGCGGGATTTGGATACCAGTTTACTGGTACACATAAACGGCTCATGGGCAATCCCTCCCAAGAGTTCACACACAGTGAGCCACTCTAATTCCAATAATTAACGTTGAACAATGAAACTTTCCGTGAGGTGGGTTTCCAGCCGGACGCAGGTTTCAAGGGATTCAGACGCAACACTTTTACTTTTGTAAGGCACAGCGCTTAAGTGGCGCTTTCGAAGCAGGTCACGTGCAGTCTCTTGGAAACTGAGAAGTGCTCCTATTGTGGGGCGTCCGTCAAGAAGGAGAATCTGGGAGGACATGTTGAAAGAGTTCACCCCAAACGGTCTAGGTCGTTCGAGGCCAGGCCTAAGACGGTAAGTAAATCTATCAAGACTGGTTCCTCCTTTCGTACCCATCGAAAAAGAAACATCGCGATTCTATCCTTGGTGCTGTTGACAGTTATCGGGATTGCCGTTCTCGCCTTTCCAGCGCAGAATATGAATATGCCAGGAACAAATCCAGGTCCAGCCTCCCCTGGGTCTATTGAACAGTTCAGTTATTTGAACCAGCAGGTGAGTCGTTGTTTGTGGGGTGCAAACATGGGAGACGAAATGGGCTACACGAATTGGATTAACGGGTTGGCAGACGATACTTACCTTCAGGGAGCCTGCTGTAACCCTATGGTCGCAACGGACTACCAGAATCAAATTTCCGAACTTTCGAACTATACGTCTTTGTCTTCGCTGATTGCTAAAGACCCGTATAACATCCCATCTCAGGTTGCAAAGGCTGATATTGCTGGGGGAAAACTGATTCTCACTAGTGACCAGCAGTCCGTCCTCGCAAATGCCGCAACCTTGTCAAAGGAGAATTGGTGTTGTTGCCAGTGTTGGAGCTGGTATCAGCACGAAGGACTCGGCAAGATTTTGATTGTCAACTACGGATACTCTGCACAACAGGTCGCTCGTGTCATTGACCTCGAGGCGTGCTGTGGTACCGGTACCGGCCCTATGAGGATGAATTGAGATGGGCTTGGTGGCTCAATCTATCTCATCCATCTTACCTTTCCCATCGCTCTCCCCTCTGGAGAATCTGTGACAAGCGGAATCCCTGGCGAAGAAGCTGATAATGCTGTAAGGATACGCCAGTTTCGTCTGACAACATCCTTTGAAGGAAAGTACTCTCCTCTGCTGTCCACTTCGCCCGTACTGATAATATGGTACGCGGAGCCTAAGCTATTTTCGATGTTAAACTAAGGCCGTGGAGAACTGATTCCGTCGACCCGATACTTCAGCAGGATCCATTCATGTTGTATTGCTGCATCATCGCCTGGCACTGTGCCATATCATATGACCCCATCATGTTCGCGCATTGAGACATATCATTCGAACCCATCATGGATTCGCATTCAGTCATATCAGTGTGATCCATCATCGACTGGCACTGAGCCTGTATAGAGCGTGGATTTCCCATCATGTTACTCATCATCCCCCAGCCGGTAGGTGAGTGCATAGCCGCCTGCGCATAGACTACCGCACATACAGCAAATAGGGTTACTGAGATGGCGACAATAACTGCTAACCTGCGTCTTTCTCCCATTCCTTAGGTCACATCCGCGTCTTTCCACACTGAGACGGTCACAGGACATAGTTAGCCCTTTCCGCATCAAAAGAGGAAAGATCTCATGCCTACAGACGGTAATATCGTCCAGTGGAAATTAGTAATCGACTGACTTTCCCTTTGTTCCCTTATCGGGGCCAAACCTAGGCGCTAGCTCGTTGTTCTTCTCAGTGCGTATTTTCTGAGAAAGTGGGTGTAGGTCTCCTCGCTGCAGACGAATGGAATGTCCGGCCGCCCTTCGATCTTGACCTCAGCGTCAATTACCACAGTCGGGACCACCGTCACCCCGTACTTCTTCGCCAGGTCCATGTTCTCGGACACGTCGTGGATTGTCAGCTGGCAACCGTTGCATTTGCCTGCCTCAATCTCGTTCACGAACTCGACGCAGAGTGGGCATCCCGCGGAGAATACTTCGATTTTGTGCGGCATAGACCTTACCCTCTCTGGAGGAGATATTAATACTTCAACGTTCCAAGCCTATGTCCCAATTCAAGCTGTACACCTATGGCATTTGGAGTATCTTCTTCATTAGCATGCGTGACCTGCGGTTGTAGAGAAACCTCATGTGAAGGCTGCCATACCCCCTCGGACTGCTCCAACTGTGCGTCATGCTGCTGCAATACCTCTCATCAGTCATGGAGACAAGCGAGAATCAGGAATGGAATCAAGATCGAATACATCAGCTCGGGATGGATGACGGTTGAGGTTTTGGGGTCGATTGGATTTGGAGTGGTTGCCGGAAGTTTCGCCCTATTGGCGTTCGGGGGCGATAGTCTGATTGAACTGATTTCTGGCATCGCAGTCTTGACAAACTTGCGAAAGGACTCCAGTAGCAATACCGGTAATGGAATGTACGGCAAGAGGACGGAACAATTCACGAGCGCGCTGCTCTTCGCTCTTATTCCCGTCATTGGGTTAGGCATGGTTTATTCGTACTTTTCGGGGTTGAAGCCAGAGGGATCGGTACTGGGGATCGCGATAGCTATCGGAGCGGTTATCGTGATGCCTTATCTGTACGTTGAGAAGAAAAAGATAGGGAGAGAGACTCGGTCGCTGCCTCTCTCGATTGATGCTATAGAGTCGGTGACCTGCATTTTCATGGCCGTAGCTCTCCTCGGTGGCCTTCTTGCAGAATATTTCTTGGGGATCTGGTGGGCTGACTATCTAGCGACTGGTGTCATACTCGCATTCGTGGCGAAAGAAGCTGTTGAATCATACGGCGAAATCCGTGAAGAATGAAGAGCCGCCTTTCTCTCTTCAGGTAAATGGTGCGGGGGGTGGGATTCGAACCCACGAAGGCCTACGCCACGGGATAGCACACCCGCGCTTCGCGAGGGCATTGATCGTTCCTAAGCCCTCGCGGAATTGGGTCTTGAGTGTAGCGCGCGCATGCCAAGCGCGACCCGCCCATTTAGTCAGATGTTTGACCTGACTCTGGTACCCCCGCTAGTTAGATGCGGGCTAGTCATCTCAAATATGCCTTCGGGAAAGGTCATCGGCAAGTGGTTTAGGAACAACAGGCGCTAAGTTGCGAGCGTCATCACAATCTGCTGCGGCTTGTCCCTAAGCACTACGTCTTGTGTGGCCGAAGGTAGGACTTGCCCGTCGACGCTGACGGATGAGACGGGATGCCCGTTGATGCTGCTTCCATCGGAGGGTTGTCCCCAGATGGCCAGGAACTGGTGCAGTGTAAAGTCTCTAACTGTATTCGATTCAACGTGGATAAGCCCGCTAGTGTCGTGGGTGTGTATTGGTGCCAAGCCGCTCAAACCATATTGATCTAGAGAATGGTCCTTCCATAGACTTGGATCAATCCCGATTTGGGCGGGGACCTGCACTGGGCTACCGTTCAAGGTTATGGAGAGTTGCGGATGGATATGCATGCGCAGAGTGTTGGCTGCAACAAACTCTACAGCAACAATTGAAACTCCCATAACAGCAAGCACAATGAGTGAAAGAAGTAGCATGTTTTTCTTCTTGTGGCTTCGGAAGGCTGAAGGGGCTCTGGCCAGGGGCACCGTCTTGGGTTGAACGAGGGACCCGGCTCGTCTTGGGTGCACCTTTGCGTAGTGAGACTTCAGATTCTCTTTTTTAACTGGGCTCCCGCAGACGGGACATTTCTCAGATTCCAATAACAGTATCATACCACAGCTGAAAGCTAAGAACTTGTCCCTATTGGAGTCATTATCCGCCGTTAGTCAGAGAGAGAATTTGTCTTGACCACCTTGAGGCTTCCTTCACAGCTAAGACGGTTCTCTTGATCGTTCGCGCCACGTCCGGTAAGTTAGAAGGGAATGCAGCTAGGCAACCTGCAGTCGCGCTGAGCAGACGGAAAGTATTATTGGACGCAGACATTTCTTGGATGCCTTCGGAGGCGGGCGCTTGGCGAAGACGAGCAGGAAGCAGAGGATTTTACAAGATGTCCAGAGAAAGCGCCGCCAGAGAGCAGTAGTAACAGCGATCATAGCGGCAATCCTTATCGCTGTGATAGTCGGAGGCATTTATGCGCTCATCCTACCCAAAAACGAGCAGACTATACTCATACCAGCTAATATCGGGTTTGACAGCAGTTGTGCAAGGCCGCTGCACACCCATGACGTCTCCGGAACAATTCATGTTGAAACAAATGTAAATCAGAACTATTCAATCGCCGATTTCTTTCTGATCTGGGGAAAAGTTTTCAATAGCAGCGGAATATTTCAGTCGAACCAGCCCTTACCTTCCTACTTGAACTGCATAACAGGTACTCTGCTTTACCACTCCCATCCAACACTGACCATCATATACAAGAAAGACTTCCCAACTCAGATCAACATGACCGTCAACGGCACACCGGTGTCACCTAACCCAAATCCGAACCTTCAACTGCCCCGAAACGCTGCAACCCCGAGTGCACCCTGCACCCCAGGACCATGCGAGGCTTTCAGTATCGTCATAACGTATGGTCCAGGCATACCAGCTAGCTTCTAGTAAAAGCCGCAGCGGCTTGAAAGGAGAGTGCCTGCTCCAGCGTATCTCCTCCGAATCCGTTCAGAGGACGTCTCCTCGCGTCTTTCGGGGGTAACTTTTTGCCCAAACCACTTGAATGCTCCGAATTGCGCTTACTGAATTCCCACACTGAATGACACGGACCATATGTGCCAAGACTCTTTTAGTTGGTTTCCTGTACGGTAAATCCGCCTGGCTACTCCACCCCAAGACAGGTTTCGAGAGCAAACTATTGAGAACTAGCGAGATGGTCGTAATCGCGCTCGTTGCCGCATCTCTCGCAGCAGGCGGAGTGTTCGCAGTAGTACTCAGCCCTCCCCCGTCTCCTTGCTCGGGAGCGACAGGAGCGATTCGGTCCTTTACAATTATGGTAGATTTGACAGGTTACAACGGGAGCCAATCTCACAACGGTTCTTGGCCTGTCGTTTCGGTTCAGCGTTGTGACAATGTGGTTTTCACAGTTATCAATAACGACACCCAATCTCATGGGTTCGCAGTGACCTATTACTCCAACGCCGGTTTGGAGCTTGTAGGAGGTGCACGCCAGACGCTGAAGTTTCAAGCTACAAGGACTGGAGAGTTCCAGATATATTGCACGATCAAGTGCTCGGTTCACTACCTAATGCAAAATGGTCTTCTAAACGTAACCTAAGCATCCCTGGCGAACAAACAATCATGCGACTATCATACGCGATCGCGCCAATCCTGATCCTCATTTTCTTCTCCACACCAGCGTCCTACGCAACTCCCCTCACTCGTGCAGTTAGCCAGCCAGATATTGTTCAATCCAGTCCTCAATCCTACGTAACTTTCATGCAGAAACCTCTAGATTCGAGCCCCAGCCCATGGGTCCTTTATCCAACAGACACGGTCGTGTGGGTCGCAGGAATATCCTCAGGAACGCCGCCGACCTCTCAGATCCGGGAATACTTCATAGTGAATGGAACTTCGAAACCCGTAGCCAATCTCCCGAACGTAATAGTCAGCTCCTTGGTTGCTGATTCTCTGGGCCGAGTTTGGTTCACCGACAATTCGACACTTGCATACTACGACAGCCAACGCCTGACCGTGAATAAGACGATAACTTTTCCTAACCAAAACCTAGAGTACTTGGCGCTAGATCATCAGGAGAGAATATGGATGACAGTGTTGGGACCTAATGGCGCCAGCAACGTCGTCATGTTCGATCCCACTAATAGTTTGAACCGGACCTATCTGGTTCCGACCACCAACGCGTTCATTCAAGGAATAACCGCAGCTCCAGACAATACAGTATGGTTCGCAGAAGCCGGGTCGATGAAGCTTGGTCATCTTGCCTGTGACAGCTGCGACATCACCGAGTTTCCTTCACCTTCGTCTCTCAATCTAGCAGCGCTTTCACAGGTGGCGGTTGATAGATCAGGCAACATTTGGTTCACCGATCATGCGGGCGACAACCAATTTGGAGTGTTTGACTCACATGCCAATACTTGGAAGATTTTCCCTATCGGTTATTGTCCAGATGCTTGTGTTTCCGGCCTTCCCAACGCCATTTTTGTTGACGCATACAACAAGATCTGGTTCTCGGAACACATTGCTGGTAGAGTAGGACGCTATGACCCCTCTACTGGTGTCTTGACAGAATATGTTGTCTCTCTCACTCCCAACGCTTTCCCATTGATCTGGTGGGCAAGCCCTGGGCCCAACAATCTCGTATGGTTTGTTGCAAACGGACTCGGCGAGGTAGGCTACATCAACGCGAGCCTACCCCTTCCGCTGACCCTTACTGGACCTTCAGGGGAGGTTGCAATCCAAAAAGGAACCACATTGAACATTTCTGTCATCGTAGACTCTCAAGCCCTACAAACCCTGTCCTTCGGCGTTTCTCCGTTGACTCAAGACCAAGAGTCTTCGAACTCTCCTGCCCAATTGTACGGGTCTGGGCCTTCAGACATCGGGCCGAACAATAATCCTCAGGCGGTCAACATCGGCATTTCTGCGGCCTGGAGTGCGATCTCTGGGGCCCGGTACGTAGCTCTCACCGCCACTGAGGGCAACGTCGCAGTAACCATTCATGTCAAAGTAGTAGTTGTTGAGAGTTCGGTGCCTTTTGTCGCTTTAGGTTTCTCATCCTCGATCGTTCTTGGAGGTTTCGCAATCTACTTGCGAAGGCCTAGGAAACCTAAGCTCCAGCCCTTGAAAAAAGTCAGAAGGTAGATTCTGGGTCAAAGAAGTTCTATTTCGATAAAAACATCGTCAGGCGCTCTTATCCTCATCAATCTCTTCAAAAATCGTTCATTCGGGTCCACGTCAATGAGGCGTTTGTGAATCCTCATCTCCCACTTGTCGAACGTGTGTGTTCCTTGTCCTGCTGGCGATTTTCTTGATGGGACGATGAGCTTCTTGGTTGGCAGGGGTATGGGTCCTTTCAGCTTGACGCCTGTCTTGTCAGCTATGTCTCGGATCTCTGTGCAAATCGTATTGATGTCCTGAGGGTCAGTGCTGGAGAGGCGAATTCTAGCTTTGGAAACCAACCCAAGACACCTTCATTGTCCACCTTTGTAGCGAAAGGTTAGGGCGGGTCCGGTGCTGTTAAAAACCTTGGTGTAAACTCGCGGAGACCCGAGAAACCGAAAAGATTGCGATAGATGTGAGAGTATCCTGCCAGTGAGTCCCGGTTGGCGACAGGTTGAGGGCGGGCTTACTTGACGCCTAGTCTAAGTTTCGAGGCCCGCATACATCTTTGCTTCTCGCTGTACGCGAAGCGGGCTAGGATGAGGAGTGTTCCCAGAGATAGAAGCACCAGGTGCATATGCCGCGGTAACTTTTCTTCCCGAGAAAAACCTATCGGTTAAGCATGCGAGCGAGACCAACAATTCATGGACCCTTGTTTTGGGTCCGGGGTTACCCTTTCCGGGAAGGAGACGAATTGCGTGAGGTTAGCCTTTCGTGATGATCTCTTTGACTACGCCGACGCCGACGGTGCTGCCCATGTCCCGGATAGCAAACCTCCCGAGTTCTGGAATGTCCGAGAACGCTTCCAAGACCATGTTGTGCAAGGGCTTCATCTTCACTAGGGCACTGTCGCCGACCTTGAGGAAACTAGGCTTCTCTTCAACCACCTGACCTGTTCGTGGGTCGATTTTCTTGATAAGTTCCTCGAAGGTCACTCCGACCGTCGCTGTGTGCGCGTGCAACACTGGGGTGTATCCTGCGGCGATGGCAGTTGGGTGGTAGATGATAATGATCTGTCCAATGAACTCTTTCGCGATCGTCGGTGGCTTGTCCGTGTGGCCCATGACCTCTCCCCGTCCGATCTCGTTCTTTGCAACGCCTCTGATGTTGAAGCCGATATTGTCTCCAGGCTCAGCCTTCGCCATCCGTACGTGATGGGTCTCGATCGATTTTACCTCACCGAGCTTTCCGGAGGGATTGAAGATGACCTTGTCACCATCTTTCACAACACCCGTCTCGACACGTCCCACCGGGACGGTGCCAACACCAGTAATGGTGTACACGTCCTGAATCGGAACGCGAAGAGGCTTGTCCAAGGGCTTCGGTGGCGGAATGAAATCGTTGAGCGCATCGTATACTGTAACTCCCTTGTACCACGGTGTGTTCGTACTCTTCTTCGATAGGTTGTCACCAAGCCATCCGCTGGTCGGGACGAACGGGACCTTCGAAACGTCAAAGCCCACAGTCTTCAGCAATCCTTCCAGCTCTTTCCGGCACTCCTTGTACCGTTCCTCAGAATATTTGACCGTCTGATCATCCATCTTGTTGATGGCTACGACCAAGTTCTTCACTCCGAGAGTTCTTGCAAGGTAGGCGTGTTCTCTCGCTTGTCCTCCAGGTCCCACGGCGACTTCGAATTCGCCCTTTTTACCGGAGACGACAAGGATTGCGACGTCTGCCTGGCTTGCACCGGTGATCATGTTCTTGATGAAGTCCCGGTGTCCGGGCGCGTCGATGATCGTGTAGAAATTCTTCGGTGTCTCAAACTTTTGGAAAGAGAGATCGATCGTGACTCCTCTCTCCCTCTCTTCCTTGATCGTGTCTAGGACCCAGGCGTACTTGAAAGTATCACCTGCTCCTGTCTTTTCAGATTCTTTCGCGTACTGCTCGATTGTCTTCTGGTCAATGTATCCTGCGTCGAACAGAAGGTGACCTGTCAGCGTACTCTTTCCATGGTCAACATGACCCATCACTATCAGGTTCAGATGGGGCTTTGCGGACATTGTCTTAGTTCAAACTCCTTTCTCGAAACGGAGAGAGAAAACACCTCGGTTCTTTATAAAAAGGCTCGTGTGAGAGCCTGACACTTCTCATACCCGGATACCCACAGCCAAACTACTTTTCTGTGCTGACTGGTTCAACAGTTGAAGGCGTACTTGTCGCTTTCCACGGATCCGCCGCGTACAATTTTTTAGGAGAGAAAGATGTGAAGACCGCTATGAGCAAGGGTGCAACCAGGATTCGTGTCGGCATCATCGGTGCCAACCCGGATCGCGGATGGGCGGCGCAAGCACACATTCCTGCTTTGAAGTCGCTCTCGGATGACTTCGAGATCACTGCGCTGTCCACCAGCCGACGCGAATCTGCCGACGCCGCCAGCAAGCTCTTTGGAGTGCCTGTCGCGTTCGACAACCATCAAGACCTCGTGAACAGCGCTGCCGTTGACGTCGTCGCCGTCACCGTGAAAGTGCCGTATCACCTCGAACTAGCGTCTGCAGCGCTTGTCGCCGGCAAGGCTGTGTACTGCGAATGGCCGCTCGGTAACGGCTTGAGTGAGGCGCGGATCTTGGCCGCACTGGCGAAGAAGAAGGGCGTCCTAGCGGTGGTGGGACTGCAGGCCCGTTCTGCGCCGTCGGTGGCTTACACGCATGACCTGATCAGGCAAGGTTACGTCGGTGAGGTGCTCTCCACAACGTTGATCGGTTCAGGAATGGGCTGGGGACCAACGGTAGAGCCGTACAACGCCTACCTCAACGACAAGAAAAACGGCGCGACGATGCTCTCGATCGCGCTCGGCCACGCGGCGGACGCGCTGTGTCACTGCCTCGGCGAAGTGCGAGAACTCTCGGCCACCATGACAGTGCGCCGAAAGTCCTTCACGATCACGCAGACGGGCGAAAGCAAGCCCATGACCGCGGAGGATCAGGTGTGCGTCACCGGACTGCTCGAAGGCGGGGCCGCGCTCTCGATCCACTATCGCGGCGGCGTTTCGCGCGGCACCAACCTGCTCTGGGAGATCAACGGCACCGAGGGCGATCTGCAGCTCACCGCCGCAGGCGGCCAAGCCCAGATCTTCGAGATGACGGTACACGGTGGCAAGGGCGCACAGTCCTCCCTCGAGGTCCTGCCCGTGCCGGAGCAGTATCGGTGGTCGCCGCCGCAAGGCCCTTCCACCAACGTCGCCCAAGCGTACGCGCGTTTCGCCCGCGACTATCGAGAGGGGACGCATTTCTGCCCCACGTTCGACGACGCGGTCACGCGCCATCGCATGCTGAACGCGATCGAGACGGCCGCGGCAACCGGTCAGCGTCAAACGCTCGGTTGATCCGGCGAGAAGCATTCCCTAAGAGGGAGTAGGGAGCCAACCGCCGACGGAGTGCATCCTTCCCAAGACAGTTGGTGAAGTAGCCCGGAAGACATGATCTATAGTAGCGGGCGGTTCGCTATTGCCATGCGTGTTCCCCCAGGAAAAATGGGGAGGGCTTGAGCTACGGGTTTGTGTAACGAAAATACCGTGATATGGGCTAACGAAGAGTGAGGGTTTTCCCTGTTTTTTCATAAAAAGGCTTGTCCCTCAGTTTCCACTCTTCCCACTCGATGAAAATTTAGAACTAGGTTTTTCCCTGAATTATGAAGAAAGGTCTAAATGGGAAGTTTCTCGCCGCTTTCCGATTCGAAGGCATATTGATTGCTAGAGACCACTTCTAAGCACGAAGCTGCTCCTTCAAGCCTCGGCATGCAGAAAACCCAGTACGACATTGCTGTGGAACAGTTCCAGCGGGCAGCTGACCTGATGAAGCTGGACCAGAACGTTCAGGAGATTCTTCGAAAGCCTCGAAGAATTCTCAGCATAAACTTCCCTGTCAAAATGGACGATGGCAGAATCCTTCTCTATCAAGGATTCAGAAGCCAGCACAACAACGCCCTGGGACCTTACAAGGGCGGAATCAGATACCACCCCAACGTCACCATCGAAGAAGTAAAGGCGTTATCCATGTGGATGACATGGAAGTGCGCGGTCGCAGGCATTCCATTCGGGGGCGCGAAAGGAGGCGTCACAGTTAACCCGAAACTCCTGTCCAAACACGAACTGGAGAGGCTTTCCAGAACGTTCTTCTCGCTCATAAGCGAAATCGTGGGTCCATTCCGCGACATACCTGCGCCTGACGTGTACACCGATTCTCAAACGATGGCGTGGTTCATGGATGAGTATAGCAAGATCGATCGGAACAATGCCAACGCGGTCGTTACTGGTAAGCCGCTGATAATAGGAGGCTCCCTCGGAAGAGATTCGGCCACCGGGAAGGGAGTCGCGGTCAGTGTTGAGGAAGCTGCGAGACATCTCAAGATTGACCTGAAGAAGGCAACCTGCGCGATCCAAGGCTGGGGAAACGTAGGCTCATTCGCCCACATGTTTCTTGAAGAAGCCGGAGTCAAAGTTGTCGCCGTCTCCGACTCGAAGGGAGGGATTCACAAGAAAACAGGCCTCTGGTTCAACGAGGTCGCGGCTTACAAGAAGAAGAATACGAGCATGGCGAACTTGCCCTCGTCCGAGAACATTTCGAATGAAGAACTCCTCGAACTAGATGTAGACATACTAGTACCAGCAGCACTAGAAGACGTCATCACTGACACTAATGCTCGAAACATTAAGGCAAAGCTAGTCGCTGAAGGCGCGAACGGACCGACGACACCGGAGGCAGATGACATACTCTTCAAGGAAGGCATCACCCTGATCCCCGACATCCTAGCAAACTCTGGGGGAGTAAGCACGAGCTACCTGGAATGGGTGCAGAATCTCCAACACCTCTGGTGGACCGCTGAGGAAGTAGACCATCGTCTGACAGCTATAATGAAGAAGGCCTTTGCTGAGGTCTGGAAGACCAGCCAAGAACAGAATGTGAACATGCGTACCGGCGCCTACGTTTACGCAATCGGCAAGGTTCAGGACGCTATGCAGATCCGAGGATGGGTCTAGAAGACCTCTAGGCAGTCAGTCTAGCAACGCGGTAAGCTTCCGTTCCTCGCGTGCCTCATCCGCCATAGCATCCATCGCCATCTTGTGAGTAACCATGTCGGTATCTCGAGTCTTGCTGGCGAGTCTCTGGTAGAATTCGAGCGAGGATCTTTCAAGTTTCAGGCTTTCCTTGATCATCGCTTTCAGATCATTTCCCCTTCGCGGCGGGTCCGAATAAGAAAAGAAAGCTTTCTTTTCCCACTCTACTGGTTTTGATATGGGGACTCCTCCGAGCTGTATGATTCTCTCCATGAATCTTGAGGCGTGGTCCCATTCTCCGTCAGCCATCTCCTTGAAGAGCTTCGAGAGAGGTAGAGAGCTTATTCCGCTAGCGATCTTGCTCAAGTAGAGGTATCGAAAGGCAGCCAAGGTTTCTCCGGCAAGAGCTTGGTTGAGGTCATCGAGAAGCGTCGGTTCCCTCTTGACTGACAAGACTGGTCGAACCATTGCATAGCCTCCGGGAGTCTTTTTAGCCTTATTCCAACAGCCAGATGTTGTGGAAATCACAAAGCCGAGCACGATTGACGGACGGGGCCCTGAAAGTGTCTAGCCGCGCAACCTCAACTCACTTGACCTCCTACCTGACGCTGATACGACCCCCAAATACCATCATGATCGGGCTTGGAGTGGTCATTGGCGAAGCGATAGGTCTCGGCAAGCTCCCTGGACTTCGAGAGGCCGTTTTCGGGTTCCTGACCGCATCACTGATGATGGCCGGGACAATGGTGGCCAATGACGTTTACGACGTTGAAATTGACAGGGTCAACAGCCCGCAGCGACCTCTCCCTTCCGGAACGGTAAAGACCAGAGACGCCGTCGTATTGGCAGTAGCACTTTCAGTGGCTGCGATAGGGTTCTCCGCGCTTCTCGGTCTATGGACGTTTCTAACTGCACTTCTCGCCCTTGCTCTGATGGTTTACTATAACACGAGGGGAAAGAAGACTGGCCTGATAGGAAATGCGGTTGTAAGCTTCAACGTCGCCCTGCCTTTCTTCTACGGAGGGCTCGCCGTGGGTAATTCGATCCGGCCCCTACTGTTCATCTTCTCCGTTGTCGCATTTCTCGCGAACTTTGCCCGAGAGGTTGCGAAGGGAATCGCTGACGTGAAAGGCGACAGCCTCCGTCAAGTCCGGACCCTGGCCGTGGTTAGGGGAACCAAGGTTGCAGCACTAGCATCTGCGGGACTGTTTATCGTCGCGGTTCTGCTGAGTTTCCTCCCGCCGTTTCTCGAGACAATCTCCTGGCTGTATTTTCCTCCCGTGATAGTAGCCGACGTTGGCTTTCTGTATTCAGCGTACAGGTTGATGGGCAATCAGACGCCTGAGAATGTTCGAGCAGTCAAACGACATGTTCTGCTATGGATGCTGTTAGGCCTTGTGGGTTTTCTTTTGGGCGGCGCCGCTCTCCTTTGACCTGGACATATCGAGCAGAATTTCCCTAGCCCTATCCAGGCGGATCTTCCGCTCGACGACCATCTTGTCCGCCACCAGGTCGATTAGATCGCTTTGAGCTCCAGCCATTGCGGCAATATTTCTAGCGTGAAGAGACATGTGTCCCTTCTGAATTCCCTCTGCTGCCAAGGCTCGTAGTGCGGCCATGTTCTGAGCCAAGCCCACTGCTGCCATGACCTCGCCAAGTTCGCGGGCCGTCTTCACGCCGAGGATCTTTAGGCATATCTTCGCCATGGGGTGGACGGCGGTGACTCCGCCGATGATTCCGACGGCGGCTGGGATCTCGATCGTCCCGACTAGGTTTCCGTTGGAGTCTTTCTTCCATGTTGTGAGGGGAGAGTAATGTCCAGTTCGTGCAGCGTAAGCATGGGCCCCTGCCTCTATTGCACGAGTGTCATTCCCGGTCGCTAGGCAGACGGCGGTTACGCCGTTCATGACTCCCTTGTTATGGGTCGCACATCTGTACGGGTCAGCGGCGGCAAACGCGTACGCCTCCACAATGCCATCGACGATGTCTTCGCCACCGAGGGCTTCTTTCGAAACTGTCGTTGTGGCCTTGGCAACCCTTCTATCTGCTAGATTTGAAATGATCCGCAGTCGGGCTTGACCCTTGGAAATCTTCTCAACCATAGGTGCTACAGCTTCGGCCATCGTGTTGACGACATTGGCCCCCATGGCGTCGCGGCAGTCAACCAGAAGCTCAACAATAACCAATGTTCCAACTTGGCTCGGTAGGATCCTGACGCGGAGATCTTTTGCCCCTCCGCCCATCGAGAGTAGTGTTGGGTCCTGCTGGTTGGCTTTTTCGATGATCTCTTTTCTTGCCGAGAGAATTTCCTTTTCAGCATCTTTCGGCGAGGGGCATTTCACTATCTGGATCTGGCTGATCATCACAGGCTCGGTGCTGGTGGCTGTGAAGCCGCCTGTTGGTCTTGCCATCTTGGCCGCGTTGCTTGCCGCTGCGACTACTGATGGCTCTTCTATGGCCATCGGCACTAAGTAGTCTCTACCGTTAATCAGAAAGTTGGTAGCGATTCCGAGAGGGATCGGGAACATGCTGATGACGTTCTCGATCATTCGTTGCGCAGTCGCACTCGGCATTGTTCCGTTGGCTAGGGTCTGAGCCTCCTCGGAAGTTAGACCTGCGAACTCTTTGACGATTCTGAGCCTCTCTTCCAAGGGAAGCTTGTAGAACGAAGCAATGGTTGAGCTTCTGTTTAGAACCGACGTTTCCAAATCTAGGCCTCTGGCAGACCTAGGTTTTCCTTTCTCAATTTGCGAAATGCGATCGGAAACCAGGGAGTGTATTTCTCTGGATTCTCGTCCACATCATTTTGGAGCTCGGTGAGGGTGATCCATTTCCAGTCGTCTACCTCTTCAGGATTCGGTTTCGGGTCTCTATCATATTGACCGACAAAGACATGATCGAACTCGTGTTCTGTCAAGCCGCTCTTCTGGTCGGTAGCCTTGTACACGAAGCTGAAGGTCTCCTTCAGCGGGGTATCAAAGCCCAACTCCTGCTTCAGCTTTCTATGGACTGCAGCCTCCAGTTTCTCACCCTTTGTTGGATGACTGCAACACGGGTTACTCCATAAGCTCTGAAAGTGGTGTTTTGCTTTCGACCTAAGTTGGAGAAGCGCCTCGTTCTTGGAATTGAAGATGAAGATGGAAAAGGCTCTGTGCAGTTTCCCGCCATCGCGATGAGCTGCTAGCTTTTCTTCGTATCCGATTGGATTGTCTTTCTCATCAACTAGGACAATGATTTCAGGCATTTTCTTTCTCTGTTTGTCGAGGTAGGAACCGCTCTTTTTCTGCCTTTCCGACTGGAGTCATTCGAGGATTAGTCGACTCCTCGCACGTCAAGGGACACGTTGTAAATCGTTCCTCCACGCGTTCGTAATTCCCTCGCAATCCTCGATCGAGCCTTTTTGTCCGCGCACAGCGCTATGATACATCCGCCGCCTCCGGCGCCCGTGAGTTTGGCTCCGAGAGCTCCTCCTTTCCTGGCCGCAGCCACAAGTCTATTTAGCATGGGTGTTGAAACGCCAATCTGACGGAGTAATTCGTGGTTTCTGTTCATCAAGGACCCCAGCTCGTTGTCGTCTTCGCTCTGTAGAGCCTTGACCACGGCGTTCGACAATGTATTGATCTCCTCTAGATGAGTTTGAAACCCTTCTGTTTGTTCCCGGGACCTTTTGACTACCGACCCTACCAAAGCTTTTGTTGACCGGTGAATTCCCGAGTCACATACAAGAATCATTGGTGGTCGTTTGACGTTGACCGACTTGATCTTTGAGGGTTTTCTGAACTGAATGATTCCGCCATATGTGCAAGTTGCCTGGTCGACCCCCGAAGGGTGTCCGTGAAGATAGTTCTCTGGAATGAAAGCGAGCTTGAAAATTTCTCGTCGGTCGAGTCGCGTTCCTCTCGATTTGGCTACTGCGGAGATGGTTGCGACCGTAGTAGAGGCAGAGGAGCCGAGGCCTGCGCCGATAGGAATCTGGCAATTGGCATCTACATGGACGCTTCGTTCTTCGGTTCCTAGGTGGTCGAGTGTAGCACTCGCTGCGAGGCGTAGTGGTTCTAGAAGCTCTTGATTCTCGGCAGAGGACGATCGTTTGTCGGCGTCGCCGACTAGATGAAGCGGAATGTCAGCAGTTACTTCAATTCTGCCACTCTGAGATGGCCTTACGTCTATCTTTGAGTAGAGATTGACAGCCATCGCGACAGCTGGTGCGCCGAGGACGACGAATTGTTCTCCTGACAATATGATTTTTCCAGGCGCTCTGGACGAGATGGTCGATAGAGAAGTTGATGGCGAGGACGAGCTCACTTCGTAAATGCGATCGCCGCGTAACCAACTACTGAACGCTTGTCCCCTGCCGTGTCTCCACTCGTCTGGTATGATAGCAACTTGGCCTGTTTCGCGCCAAGGATCTTGGACGCGTGTATGACAGCCGTGACGGGGCCGTATCCGCATGCTGACACGTGGTTTTCTTCGATCATGTCCTGGAATTTTTTCTCGTCCATTTCGAGAACCGCCTGGAGGGCTTCCATGTCCTTTTTCTTCGCCGCTTCGTGGGATTCGTAGTGGGTCCAGTCTGATGAGGCGATAAGCATCGCTCCTGTCCCAGTGGAGGCTTTGGCGATAGCGTTGCCTATTTCCATGCTCGTTTCAAGGTCTTGAAGCATCATGCAGATCGGCACGAACTGGAAACGTCTTGGATAGATGAATTGTAGGAAGGGAAGTTGGACTTCTATCGAGTGTTCTCTCTTGTGAGCTTCCTCTTCGACATCGATTAAACCCGATAATCTCGTAATGGAGGAAGCTAGCAAGCTGTTGACAGGAACCTCACCGAGCGGAGTTGCCCATTGCCCCTCAGTCATTGTTGAGACGCCGCTTCCGTAGCCGGTATGGTTCGGCCCCAGGATTATCACGGACTTTCTCAAGCCTGAAGTGGCCAAGCGATAGTAGCTGTTTGCAGCGACGGGTCCAGAGTAATCGTAACCCGCGTGTGGAACAACGATCGCCACAAGCTGGTCGTCAGGTATGGCGGGAACGGATGGAATAGATCTTGGTCCGAGAGGATGCAGGAAACAGTTGTGTATCTGGGTCCGAAGCGCGCCTTCAGTATCAGGGTAGAAGGTGCCTGCTTGTGCTGGAGGGCGTGTTTTCACGCCTCTCCACCGGAAGCTCGTCCCATGGGCATGGCGGCAAGCTTCGTTTCAAAATCATCCACCGTCAGCGGAATCGTTCCATCTTGAGGGAGCTCTCCTCTTTCGCGGAGCACCTGTCTGGCAAGTAGCCAGTAGACAACAGCTAGGGCTCTCCTGCCCTTGTTGTTTACCGGAATCACGAAATCAACACCAGCAAAGACGTTGTCAGTGTCGCATAGGGCTATGACGGGCACGCCGACGGATGTGGCTTCTTTGATCGCTTGCCAGTCAGCTCGAGGATCAGTGACCAGAACCACCTGCGGCTCGGCGTGATGAGGCTGTAAAGGATTCGATATCAACCCTGGCATGAATCGGCCTACAATCGGAACCGTTCTCGTTATCTCCGCGAACCTTTCCACGGGGGTCTTACCGTAAAGTCTGGAGGATACTGCCAGCACTCTGCCAGGATCGAATCGGCCCATGAACCTCGCGGCGATTTTTATCTTCTCGTTAGTATCGCCAATGTTGAGGATGAACAGGCCGTCGGGGCGGACTCTGAAAATGTACCTTTCCATGTCCACGGTCTTGATTCGTGTGCCTATGTGGAGGCCGGCTGCCAAGAGCTCTTCGAGGGAGAGGAGGAGATTTTCTGCTCTCGGTATCGCTTCCCTATCCTCGATGTCTTGGCTTTCCAACATGGTTCCTCGTCTATATGATCTCGGCTCGCTTCTTGGCGGAGACTTGGGGGTACTTTAGGAACTCGTCGATTATTTCGACGTGAGTTATGAGCATTCTTCGACAGCAGTATCGTCGGATCCCTAGCTCGTCCAGCACCTTGATGGGCCTGTCGCCAGCCCTGACTCGAAGGCTGAACGTTTCCCATTTGTCAGCTATCTGCTTGCCGCAGGTGAAGCATCTTACCGGGATGATCATTTCATTCTTACCTGTACGATTTCTGTTTTCTCCGTCGTGCACTTGGCCCGCCGAACTTTTTCGGTTCGGTTACTCGTTGATCCCCAGCCAGCATTACCCTGTCGAAGGCGATGAAGTTCTTTCTCAGCTCGCTGCTCTTTGTCCACGAGGCAAGTGATCGCGCGATCGCAATTCTGGCCGCCTCAGCTTGGCCCATGAAACCTCCACCATTAACGGATACGCGGATGTCCACTCCTTTGGCTCGTTCCCCAGCTATGATGAGCGGTTCTTGGATCTTCATCCGGACGACCTCGGGACTAACATAGTCGAGAGAATGATCGTTAAAGTAGATTCGACCTTTTCCAGGTTTCACGACAGCGCGGGCTATCGCGGTCTTTCGCTTACCCGTTTCGAGAACAGGTTTCTTCTTCTCACTCAGGCGGGAATGCCTCCAATCTCTTCCGCTAGCTGAGCAACAGTGATGAAGGGAACTCTCAGCTTTGACGCGTTCGCATGAGACACAGTGTTGTAGGTTTTTCCTTCGTACTCCTTTGGAATCCCAATGTAGACCATGACTCGGTGGAAAGCCTCCTTTCCATGCGTCTTCTTCCAAGGGAGCATTCCTCTGATAACTCTCCGGACGTAGTTGTCAGGCCTTCTAGGATGAGTTGGAGCCTTATCCTGGCTACCGAGCGTTCGCGTTTTCAGTTTTGTCTTCGCCCGCGCGACAACTCGGGCCTTTGTCCCAGAGATGATCGCACGTTCAGCATTCAACACGACCATCTTCTTCCCCTCCAAGGCTTGCTTCGCAACGTAACTCGCCATTCTTCCCAAAATCAGATTAGATGCGTCAACAACTTCCTCTTCCGGCGAGAGGCTTGCAACCATTTTTTTCAACTTTCAGTCATTCCTCCAAGTCCTTCTCCGAAGCCTACGGATTTTGCGTTAATGATCCGTGCTGCCTCGAGGACAATCTTTTCGGGAGGCATAGTTCCAGTCGACTCGACAAGGAACGTGAAAGTTCGAGCTTTCTCGTCATAGTTGTAGGTCGCGGCTGAGACAGATTGCCATTTCGCGTGGACATTTCCTCTCCCCAACCGGGCGTATGCTTCGAGCTTGATCCTTTGGCCTGCAGTGAGTTTCACTATAGGGATCTTGTCCGAGACCGGCTTGACCTCCGGATTCTCAGGCTTAAGCTGGGAGGAGTATACCACCTCAATTGGTTCAGAGGCTTCTATCTCTAGCGAAAATGACGCCCGGCATTTCTCGCAGCCCAACTCGCTCTTACAGGTGCATTCTTCCGGTAGATTGTAAGAGCCGTCAGTTGTGACAGGAACCAGTCCGAGTCGGTGCGCAAGAATCTCATCATACATAACGGAGTTATTCTCAAGGATCATGACGTCGTCAATCGCCATCACCGGAATCTCTGAAATCATTATCCGGCGTAGCGCGTTGGCAAAGGCTGGCGATACGTCTGAAAGCACGAAGCGGAGGGTCTCTTGTTCCTTGCTCAGGAGTTTAATGTCCATCTAGCTATCATACTTCCAGGATGAAGGTGACCCGGGCAAGCGGTCCGGACTTTATTTAAAGCTGACGAGAAAATGAGCCCGAAAAACCAGAACAGCCACGGAAACAGCCCCGCAGGTGGGCATTGTTATCGTAGGTAGTGAGTTGCTAGATCGAGAAGAAGAGGATTCCAAAGTAGATATTGACCAGCCCGATCGCGATAGCGATCGGTGGAAAGGCTAGCACTGAGCCTACGAACTCAAAAATGTCCTCGACGAACCTCAGCAAGACGTAGATTGCGAGAGTTGCAATGAGGAAGACAACCACGAGAACGGTGGTGCTTGTAAATATGGATGGGAGAAATGTTCTGAGAAAGTATGCTATCAGCAACCCCAACGCGAGGGAGAGGAGAGAGGCCCAACGAACGTTTCGAATGGGACGTGAGATAAGAAGAATCCCGAGTAGAATCATCGCCGGCAAGAAATACTTCAGATAGGGCGAACTTGTCGACGATGCAACAGCGTCAGAAATTGCGCCCGAGAGAAATCCGAGGCTGAGGGCATAGTCAACTGCGACTATGAGCACTAGTATGCCGACAGCGAACCCTAGAACGGATAGCGCGCGTCCGAGCGCCTGAGAGACGCGTTTGAAGAGGGGGGCGCAGGCACAGATTCCTCCTGCAACTAGTATTATGCCTGCCGAGAAGACCATGATCTGTGCTAGTCTCGGATGGAGTAAGTGCTCAGTTTAAGTGGCTTGCTACTTTTTCTCTGGTTCGGGCTCAGCTGCCAGTTCTTCCTCTGGCTCGACAAGTACCAAAGGCTGCTCCGCCTGAACTTCTTCTTTGACCTCCGGCGGAACCGCTGGGAGACCAGTTATGGCGGGCACTGCGATAGGCGCCTCCTCTATGACCCTGGCAAGTCTCTTGCCTCCGGGCGCCGCTCGCGCAGGGTGCTGCGCATTCGTCAGTGGGCTTCTCTGGTTGAAGGCTATTCTTGACTCTTCATCTCGCTTGACAATGTAACTTGGCACTGACACAATCTCGTTTGCGATGCTGATGTGTCCATGACTGACGAACTGACGTGCCTGGTGAATACTCCTCGCCAGTCCCGACCGGTAAACGATTGTTTGGAGACGCCTCTCCATCAAATCCTTGACATTGAGATCGAGGATATTATCGACACTGGCAGATTCCGGTAAGATTCCAAGCCGAGCGAGACGTCTAAGGTACTGGGTTTCAATCTGGGATTTTTGTTCTTCTGATCCGCCGAGGAGAGATCTTGCTATCCCGCGAATCTTCGATAGCATCGTCTCGTGACGCCTGAGTTCCCGCTTGTTTCTGAGGCCATACTCACCAAGGAGATGGAGTTCGGCTTCGAGTTGTTCCTTTCGCCATGGATGGCGAGGAGTCTCGTATGTCTTTCTCGGCTTTCTCGGATCTCCCAAGTATTAGTCCTTCTTCTCTTCCTTCTTCCCTGTCGCTGCCGCTCGTGCCGCTTCCATGAGGACCTTCTTCTTGACTCCCACTGCCTTTCCGGAACGCCCTGTAGTTCTTGTTCGCTGGCCTCTCACTTTCAATCCAAGGGAGTGTCGGATCCCCTTCCAGCTCTTGATATCCTTCATCAGATCGATATCGGCCTTGTTTCTGAGAGCGAGATCCGGGCCAACAAGGTGCATGTCCCGCCCACTCTCGATATCCTTTCTGCGATTGAACAATCGTGAGGGTATCCCATGCTTCGCCGGATCCTTGATGACGTCCTCTAATCTTGCAATCTCCGTCTCGCTGAGACTCCCTATCCTCGCCTCAGGGCTGATCCGGGCTACTTTCACGACAGCTTGGGCGAAATTCGGCCCAACTCCTCGTATCCTGCTCAGCCCGAACGGCACCTTCTTGGTCCCATCCACATCCGCTCCGAGTACACGGAGGATGAGCCTAAACTCTCTTGACATCGCGCTTACACGAGGAAGAGGAAGCCTACCTCATCGCTTAATTTAACGTTTCGACTTTGCGACAGCTTTGCGCCTCACGAAACAAACGCTTAGCAAGTTTATGTCTGATCCGTTTTGGATCTCCCAAAGTGATCTTGTTTTCTCAACTCCAAGTTTCCGTTTCGGTTGCAAACTTTTTTCTCCGGTGAAAAAGTTCGTACAACGAAAATTTTCTACGACAGCAGATTTTTTTCTCACCGGAAAAATTTACCGACGAACTCGGTCTATGTGTAAACAATTCTTAAATACGTCACGCGCCTTGTTGGCCATTCATCCGAAAAAAATTCGCGAGAAAGAGAAATCAACTCCAGAAATGTTCGGACCTCATCTTACACTGGATTTGTCGGAGTGTAATCCTGAAAAGCTCTCCGACCTTTCTTACATCTACAATCTCCTAGATGAGCTTCCGGATGTTATCGACATGCACAAGATCACCGCGCCATACGTGTTCGTCTACAAACCGAAAGGGAATCCAACAGAGTGGGGGATCAGTGGCTTCGTGATCATTGCCGAGAGCCACATCAGTATTCACACTTTCCCAGACAACAAGCATGCGTTCATGGACATTTTCAGCTGCAAACAATTCGACATTCACACGGCTGTCAACTACATCACATCCAAACTTGAGGCCCAGAAGGCGGACAAGAGACTCTCGGGAAGAGGAAAAGAGTATCCGCGCCAGGTCATCGCCGCAAGAGAAATCGTGGCAAGGTCCCGCCCAACGCTCAAGCACTAGACGCAGAGAACACTTTTTCACCGGGAATACGGATGGATCCGCTGGCCGGAGTACGCATCACAACGAAACCTTAAATGACGTATTCCATCGGCGAGTGACAAAGCTCCAGAAGTGAGACTGTGCCAACCATAGAAGTCGGACGCGTCTGCGTCAAACTCAATGGGAGAGAGGCCGGCCGCAAATGCGTCATAGTCGACGTTATCGACAAGAACTTTGTTCTCATCACGGGACCCAAGAAAGTGAACGGAGTCCGTCGTCGTCGAACCAACGTCAAACATGTTGAACCGACCCCGGAGACCATCGAGATCAAGAAGGGCGCAGCTGACGAGGACGTCGCCAAAGTAGCTGAAAAGGCGAAGAAGACAGACTATCTGAAAGAGATAGTCACAATCAAAGAGATCAGCGTAGCAGCCTAGTAAAAGACCAGACTGCGATCAGCGAATCCTAATCCAACCTAGATTGTGGACAACCACATCGTCTACGACAGTTTAAGAATCAGAAATCGCTCCATCCGTGGTGGAGAAAAGTCGGTTGTCACAACAGGCTCCCTGGAATAAGTCACAGAAATTGCTCGTCAAGCTCGACGAGGAGACAGACCCGGCGTTAGGCTGTCCGCCAGAGAAGAGGACGATTGATCAGCACATCCGGTTCGGTCTGATCAACCTGGATAAGCCCTCAGGCCCATCAAGCCACGAAGTCGTCGCTTGGGTCAAACGTCTCCTTCGGTTGAACCACGCTGGCCACGGTGGAACTCTAGAGGTCCCCTTCGGGGCCGGAGTAATCCGATGGTCACCGGCGTTCTTCCGCTCGCCCTAGAAGACGCTACCAAGACGATCCAGGCATTCCTCCTCACCGGGAAGGAGTACGTCTGCCTAATGACAATGCACGGCGACGTCGACCAGACCAAACTCCGCGGTGTACTGGAGGAATTTGTCGGCGACATATTCCAGAAACCCCCAGTGAGAGCCGCGGTCAAGAGGGAAGTCCGGAAAAGAACAATCTACTCGATCGACGACGTAGAAATTGATGGCAGACAGGTTCTATTCCGCGTCGCCTGTCAGGCAGGAACCTACATCCGGAAACTAGTTTACGATGTCGGAGAAGTTCTCGAAGTAGGCGCTCATATGCGAGAACTCCGCAGAACGAGATCCGGATCCTTCACCGAAAGGGACGTACATTCACTCTACGATATACTCAAACTCTCTCAGGCCTCTTCGGACGACAGGGAAGGGATGGTCCGGCAAATCATCAGACCGATGGAAGACGCGTTCGACTATGTTCCGCGAATCTACATTCGCGACTCTGCCGTTAGCTCAATATGCCACGGGGCAGATCTTGCTGTTCCTGGGATAGTCAAGCTAAGCGAGGGGATACGTCCCAAGACCGCGATCGCGCTTTTTACGCTCAAAGGAGAACTCGTCGCATTATCAAGAGCCCTTATCGGAACCGAACAGATGATGAAGGACGAGCGCGGGCTCGCTGCTAAGACGGTTAGAGTGATCATGCCGACTGACACCTATCCCAAGCTGTGGAAACCGAAGCACCGTCGTTCCGTGGTAACCCAGTTCAATTGACAAGCTTGAGCACGAACAAGGTCACGTTCGTCTGCAATTGTGGAGATGAGATTACGGTCGAGGTTAATCCTGATCAAGAAAACGAGGTTGTGTGTCTAAAGTGTGGCCAGCAATATCGGTTCTTTGGACAGAGTGTTCTGAGATGGGGCGGCAGTTCAGGTGAAGAATAACACTGAGATTGCGACCAGTGTCCAAAGCGGGATGGCGACAGCCGCCCAGATCTTTCGATCCCACGTGTAGACCTTCTGTCCATCTAGTATGAAGAAGGGTATCATGTTGAACGCGCCAAGCCAGATATTGATCTGAACTCCCACTCGGAGGAAGTGGAAAGCGTTGCCGACTACCAAGTCCCCAAAGCCTAGAGCAGTGGAGCCCGCCAGAGCGATGGCGAAGATCGCGGCGGCTGCGATGTTGACCATGGGTCCGACGAGAGAGATTACTCCATTGGCCTTCCGATCGATTCCCTCGCCAAAATAACTCGAGCGTGAGGCGATGTATACGGCTCCGGGGGCGGCGAAGATGAAGGTGCCTTGTGAGATTACTGCGAACAAGAGGGCCATGATTGCGCCTACTGTCCAGAGTTTGAATTCTGCCCAACATCCATAACGTTGGGCGCTGAACTTGTGCGCCAACTCGTGCCCCAGGAATCCCGTTCCGATAACTAAGAGCGTTAACAGAAAGACCTCCAATACCTCTAGGGGTCTTAGGCCACTGAACACGTATCTCATCGAGAAACTGAGACCAAGGACGAGGAGAGCAGCGCTGAGCGCGTAGAGTTCTCGGCTTGATATTGAGGAGAGCTTTGGCGCTCTGATAAGTCTCAGGTTTGTCCCGGTTGAGCGCCGTTCGACTCGGATGATGGGCTTTGGGGCTCGTGCTTGCTGGATGTTGGGGCATTCGTGGTTTTCGGGGAGTCGGTGGTAGACGCAGTGAACACGGCCGCAGTATCTGCATACGTAGGGGATGAATTCTTCCGCCCCGCAGACGGCGCAGCGTTCCATGATTGTTCAGTGATTGTCTGCTTGCCCACTTAAAATCGTGCCTGCGAGGGGGATACTTCGTAGTAACGACCGTGTGTGTTGGTCGGTTACGCGAGGCTTAGAATCGTATCTCACGACTTGGCCGATTCAAGGGTGGCGTCCCCCGGGCGCGGACACTGCCATTCGCCCGTTAAGGGTTGACGGCTGGCCCGCACCCACCGCCACTCTAGTTCTTACTTCTCGAACGGTCGAAGTTTCAGCAGCTGTTTTGGGTTTCTTTCCCAAAGGGGAAAATAGTTCCTCGTAAACGGGCTTAGGCTGGGCCGGGATTCCTGAGCCTGGTACAGGGCAGTCCACTAGAACCGTGTGGGCCAAAGCCTGGAAAAATGGGCTCCTGTCAGCCTGTGGTCCTTGCGGGCCGCGTGGGTTCAAATCCCACTCCCGGCGCCAACCTAAGAATCAGCTGTGACGAGCATGTTTTCTTCGGTGTGTTTGGTGCATCTCTTTCGGCCCGAGTCTTCGTATTGCTCTCTTGTGAATATACTTGTTGAGAGGATTTAGTCCTAGGGTTTTTGAGAAATGTCGGATCCCCCGTATGATGTCGAGAAAGATCCGTATCCATTGATGTCTAAGTGGCGCCAGTCCGAGAGGCATAGTATGATCGCGGCGTTAAGGGATCTGATCGACGAGGCTTCCAGGATGTCAAAGTCCAAGCGCGCTCCAGCAAGCGAGAGGATCAGGTGGACCCGTCTTGCAGGCCAGTTGATCTGGTACAAGGACGCAATTCTGAGGAGTATGAGCCTTGAATCCATGGAGAATGAAATGTTCGTTATCAAGAAACAAGTCTTCGAAAAGAAACCGGAACAAAAACCTCCACCAGGCTACATGTACCCAACCTTCGCTGAGCCCGCCAAGAGATCAGAAACCTAAGAGCAGGGATAAAGTCCACGAATTTCGGGCGTATCAGCTAAGATGAGCCGATAATCAGCCCAGAACTCGATTCCAAGCAGGCGATTTTGAGAGCATAGATTTCCACGCTTGTCACTCGGGGATTCCACGGGGATCAAGAAATCCTGGATAAGCCGATAACGAATCCGTCTCGAAAAAACAAGCCCAGAATCCCACCCGGACAGAAAGAGGATCCCGAAAATAAATTTGTATAACTTTTGCAGAGTCCCCGTGTGCCAGAGTGGGAGAGACAAAAGCCCGAAGGGAACGAAAGCCGTTGTTTGATTGTGAGTTTGGTGCGGGAGGTGGGATTCGAACCCACGAACCCCTACGGGACAGGCGCCTCAGGCCTGCGCTTACACGACCCTTGATCGAAGGGTCTCTTTGACCTGGCTTGGCAACTCCCGCATACCAAGTCTATTCCCGTATCGCAATGGAACAGATGCAAGCCCCTAATTGGCTTTCCCCGCTCCATCCAAATCGGGTCTGGATCAAGAGTACTGGAAAAACGTTTAATTCCGCCGCGACCGGTTCCCACAAACGCTCAGACTAGAGCATGCTCTAGCAGCTAAGATCACACACGTGAACCCCTGCCATGACCACCGCAAAGAGAAAGACAAGGAAGCTCAGAGGGTCTAGATGCCACGGGTGGGGACGCTCGGGCCAACACCGAGACTCCGGAATGCTCGGCGGTCATGGTAATGCGGGCTGGAAACGCCACAAATGGTCCGCAGTCATACGTTACAACCTGGAGATGGGAAGCAGAGGATTCCACCCCGTTAGGCAGAAGATAACCAACGCGATCAACGTAGGAGACCTGGTCCTACAACTAGACCGGCTGATAGAAGAGGGCTCCGCGAAACAAGCCGGCAACATCGTCGAGGTTGACCTTGGAAAGGCCGGCTACCAGAAACTGCTGGGAAACGGCAGGATAAGCCAGCCGCTAAGAATAATTGTTGCGAAGACCTCCGAACGTGCCCAAGAGAAGATCGGAAAAGCAGGCGGAGAAATCGTTCTCCCAACAAAGAACAAACAGGACTGATCACTAACGGTCAGGTTCATAGAGCTATTCCAACCCCTGACCAGAATTCTCCCCGGAGTCAAATCGCCCCAGAGAGAAGTCGGCTTCACCGAGAAGCTGATCTGGACAGCGGTCACACTAGTTGTCTATCTGATAATGTCAGAGACTCCTATCTACGGAATCACGCATAGCGGGGCGGGCATAAACGATCAGTTCGGCCCTCTACGAGTCATCTTCGCATCCAACCGCGGAACACTAGTCGAACTCGGAATTGGACCAATAGTCACAGCCGGACTAATCCTCCAAGTGCTCTCCGGCTCCAAGATGATCAACGTCGACTTCACAAACCCAGCTGACAGAGCGCTGTTCACAGGCGCAAGCAAGGTACTCTCGGTGTTCATGACTATCTTCGAGGGAATAGCCTTCCTGATAGGAGGAGCGTACAACGTACAAAACTCAGCGGGCCAACTTATCACGCCCAGTCTACAATCTCAATTCCTAATTCTCGTCCAGCTCGTAGTCGCAGGAGTAGTGATCATACTTCTGGACGAGATGCTTCAGAAAAACTGGGGCTTCGGCAGCGGAATCAGCCTCTTCATAGCCGCAGGAGTCTGCCTCTCCATAGTATGGAGTACACTCGGGCCAATATCACCGGTCGCAGATGGGAAATACTTCGGCGCGATCTTCGCCTTCGCCCAGTCGATCGGGCCAGTACTCTCAAACCCGGGAAGCTTCTCCGCCTGGCAAAGCGCGCTCTACAGAGGCGGAAGCGGGCTCCCCGACATGGTCGGACTATTCACAACCCTCGGCGTGTTCATCCTCATAATCTACCTGAACGGCCTACGAGTCGAGGTCCCGGTCTCATACGCCAGATACCGAGGCTTCCGAGGACGCTTCCCAATCAAGTTCTTCTACGTATCCAACATACCCGTCATCTTCGCCGCCGCCCTATTCGGAAACATCTTTTTCATCGGACAACTCCTCTTCCAAAGATACAATCCCACGTGCTCCAGCACAGGCCTGAACTTCTGGCTCAGCCTATTCCCCGGCTGCTTCGTACCCACCAGCTCAACCAACGCCCAACTCGTCCCCAGCAAAGGACTGGCATACTACACATTCGCCCCAAGATCCATCACCGTCGTCCTTCAAGACCCCATCAGAGCCGCAGTATACATGGGAATCTTCGTACTCGCCTGCGTCTTCTTCGCCGTCACATGGGTGGAGGTAGGCGGAATGGATTCGAAGACAGTCGCAAAACAACTGATCGACTCTGGAATGCAAGTAGAGGGATTCAGACGTTCTGGCACTACGATAAGACAAATCCTCGACCGCTACATACCGACCGTGACCATCATCGGAGGAATTGTCATAGGAACCATAGCGGCAGGCGCTGACTTCCTCGGCGCCTTCGGCACCGGAACAGGGATTCTACTAACAGTAGGCATCATCGAACAATACTACGAGATACTAGTCAAGGAAAGAATCACGGAAATATACCCTGGAGTCAAGGGATTCCTCGGACAGTGAGCCAAGAACGTGTCGCACACCATCATAGTAGCAGGCATACCAGGGGTTGGCAAGACCACTGTTCTCCAAGAACTGGAAACAGTTGCGCGCGAGAAGAGCATTCCGCTGAAGATAGTGAACTTTGGAAACGTGATGAACGAACTGTTCAAGAAACGTGGAAAGACCGTTCATCGAGACCACATGCGCCGCCAAGACCTTGAGCTCCAAGCCAAGGTCCAGGAGCAAGCCGCGCGCGAGATCGGAAAAACCGCCGGCAAATCAGCCCTCGTGGTTGACACTCACATGTTCATCAGAACTAAAGACGGAATCTGGCCTGGAACGCCGCGAAGAGTCCTGGAGCAACTCCATCCGGGACTGATCATTCTGATCGAAGCGGATCCCGAGGATATTGCGAGGAGAAGGAATGCGGACAGAACGCGCGAGAGAGACAGCAAGACAGTAGACGAGGCCCGGACCGATCTAGAATGGTCAAGATACATGGCAAGCGCCAATGCAGTTCTTGCGGGTGCTCCCATCCAGATTGTCCTGAATCCTGATGGGCATCAGAGAAGAGCGGCGGAGGACCTATTAGCGCTGATCCAGAAGCGGACCCTGCAATGAGCTTCATCGACGACATTCTCAACACGCTAGCAGCCCCTCTTCGTCAATATAGTCATCCACCCTCTGCGACACTCCTAGTGCTGGGTGCGGCGATCGTTCTCTCGCTCATCACAATGTCCGCCAACAGGTTCCTTGTTAACTACAAGATGATTGCAAACTCGAGACGTGAATACATGGCTTGGACGAGTGCAGTGCGCAAGGCCAAGAAAGACGGAGACGAGAAGGCGCTTGAGAAGCTTATGAGACGTCAGTCGGCTATGATGAAGATGAGCTCGCGCTCGACCTTCGAGCAGTTTAAGACATACCCAATCACGATCATCCCTTTTCTCTTGATCTACTACACGGTAGTCAGGGCGATCGGCTCGATCCCAGTAGCGTACGCACCGTTCCTCCTCCCATTCACCACAGCGACGGCCAACGGCATGTTTTCAGTACTGTCCCTGTTCTACTGGTATCTTATCTGCTCGTTTACCCTGAGCATTCCACTTTCAAGGCTATTTGGAGTCCAATCTTCGTTCTCGATGACTCCAGCAACGGGAGATTCTAGTTGACGCGCCCATCGCAGAGGACTAGCGGACGCCGAAAGAAAGTGCTCACTCTACCGTCTGGAATTCGGTCTATCCACTTTGAAGCCAAGGCGCACAGCAGCGCGCAATGCTCGCGATGCGGAGCAGAGTTACATGGAGTAGTGACGGGGAGACCGGTGGGCGTGGCAAAGAGCTCGCGTGTTCCCTCGCGTCCGTTTGGTGGAGTACTGTGCGGGAACTGTTTGGCATTTGAGATTAGACGAGTTGCTCGCGCGTCAGGTCCCATCGATTGATTGTGACCGTTAGCGGGCCGCACGGGTCTGGTAAGTCTACATACGCGGCGAAGCTGGCCGGATCACTTGGTCTCCGCCACGTGTCGGCTGGGTTAATGTTCAGAAGGCTGGCAGAGGAGCGACAGGTCCTGCTGGAAAAATTTCAGGAACTGGCTGCCACGGATCCGAGTATCGACCGGTTGGTAGACGAAAGAACGATGGCAGAGGCGGAAAGGGGGGATGTCGTGGTCGATGGGCAACTCGCCGGGTGGGTTTTGAAAGAGATCTCTGATCTGAGAGTCCTATTGACTGCACCTTTAGTGGTGAGGCTGGAGAGGATTGCGGCACGAGATCAGGTTAGTCTGGAGGAGGCACGGAGGCAAACATTGCACAGGGAAGGGGTGCAGGCTGAGAGATATCGGAAACATTACGGGTTCAGCGTTGATGACTGGTCAATATATCATCTAATCTTGGATACGAGTTTTGGCTCGATTGAGGATACAGCAAAGATCCTTCTTGCCGCAGCTCTCACGGCAAAGAACGCGAAGATGGGAAAGAGCTCAGAGAAGAATCCGGGACCCCAGCCTATTCCTGCGGGCACTAATCCCTCATAACGACACCAACCACGGCAAAGTAGGAGTTCCGCTGAGACAATATCGGGATAGCCTTAGCGGGATTTTCGATGGAGGCCATCGTCTAGTAACAGCATGCTCATGCCGGGGAATCCAGTCATGGCTATGCATTCCCCTTCGGGGATGACCCCTCCTGGCAGTACAGAGCACAGAGCTAGTAGTTCAAGGGACAGGGAGTCGAAGCGCTGAACTCGTCTTCGGCTCCATAGATGGCCTCTTCTCCGTTCTCGGAATCATATCAGCCGCCGGGTCCGCGGCACTGATACCAATACAAATCTTCGCAACGGGTGTGGGGGGAGCGGTAGCGGGTGCGTTATCTGTCTTTGCGGCAACATACTTGTCCGAAACTCACGAAAAGAAGACACAGTTGTTGGAGGCGATAACAAGGACAAACCGCCAGCGGTCAAGACAAACAAACGGCAACAAGAAGAAACCTGTCCCCCTTACAACGGAGCATCCCAAGATTCATCGATTGTTGGGAAAGATCAATCGGAGAGCGCTAGGCTCCGGGATAGTCACAGCCATCACTTCCGCACTTGCCTCACTGGTATTGCTGTTGCCACTCGTACTCTTCCCCGAAACCTATGCTGTGACAGCATCCATAGTCATCGGAGTCATACTACTCTTCTTACTTGGAGCATTCCGAGGAGTCACGCTGAAACAGTCAGCGGCCAAATCAGCAATGAAAATGGTAGTCCTGGGAATTCTCGTAATCTTGGCAAGTAAAGTCCTCGGGTCCTACGTTCTGAAGCTCGTAACCCAGTAGCTACGGGATGCCACCGGCAAGAATCTTCGCCAACCTTGAAGAGTCTATATTGCCGCCGGACACGATGCAGACAATTTTTCCAGAGCCCACCTCGCCCGTCATAGCTGCAGCAACAGACGCTGCCCCAGCGCCTTCTGCAACGATCCTGTTGCGCTCTACCAAGAGCTTGACAGCGGAGGCGATCTCGGAAAGAGAAACGACCAGTGGCAGAAGCAGATCTCTTGCTCGCTCCCACATCTCTGGAAGAACACTCTTTCCGCCGATACCATCGACGAAGCTAGGAATTCTCTTGATCTCTTGGGCCGAACCAGCAGCAAAAGACGCGGACAATGGTGCCGCGGTTTCTGGCTCTACAGCATAGACTCGAGTCTGAGGACTCTTCGCGCGAATTGCTGACGCGATACCTACGGACAGTCCTCCGCCTCCAAACGGTATGACAACCGACTCGACATCGGGCAGATCTTCGAGGATCTCTAGACCTGCGGTTCCGTTTCCTGCCATCATTCGAATATCTGCAAACGGGTGAATTAACACGGAGCCATCGAGGGGAGGATACTGGTGAGTCACAACGACCTTCCAGACTTCGTCAAACGAGGCTTGGATGATTTTTGCGCCGAACCTTCTGATTGCTTCCAGCTTCGTCTCTGGAGCATTGTCTGGAACGATTACTGTGCAAGGAATCTGGTTTTTGCGAGCTTGCCAGGCGAGTGCCTGGGCCATGTTTCCAGCGCTGCACGTGTATACTCCACGCTTCTTCGCATCGGGACCCGCGAGGGAGAGAGCGTTGCTGGCACCTCGAACCTTGAACGAGCCGGTCGGTTGCAAGTTCTCTAGCTTCAGAAAAATCTCTGCAGGTGCATTATCGACGTTCAACCGAACAAGGGGAGTTCGTAAAACTGTGCCCTTGATCCGTTCTCTGGCCTCTTCGATAAGTTTCAGGGAAATCGGACCGGGGATCTTGGAGCTCGAAAGGGCCTTTTCCAGCATGAATCGTCCGTTATTCGGTGTTATCTCTCAACTCTTAAACATCAAAGATACATTGGCCACCAGTCGATTCGAATGAAGAAAGAAGCTGTGAAAACGGGCCCTGCGCCGCTTGGTCTTCCGTTCTCGCCTGCACTCAGGTTTGGAGAATTATTGTTTGTTTCCGGACAGGGGCCAATCGACACAACTGGGAAAGTGATTCCCGGAGATATCAGAGCCCAGACAAAGGCTACTCTCGAGAACTTCAAGAGGATCATGGAGGCTGCGGGGTCGGATATGGACTGTGTCCTCCAGACAACAGTCTACCTCAAGGATCTAGCAGAGTATTCTGGGATGAACGAGGTCTACTCCAGCTTCTTCAAGGATCCCAACCCCGCGAGGACAACGGTCCAGGCTGGCGACCTGCTCTTTGGGATGAAAGTGGAAGTTCAGGGTATAGCTTATGTCCCAGAGAAGCGGAAGAAATAACAATTAGCCGTGGTTTTCAGAGGGGTGGTTTCTGAAGAACCGCAAACACCAGTTCCTCTACCTCACTACTGAAGGCTGGAAGACCAAGGCACCTCACAGAATAGAAATCTGGTACATCCGACATCAGGGACGATTCTATCTCGTCTCGCAATACCGTGATGAGGCGCATTGGGTTCGGAACATCAAGAACCATCCTGGAATCTCGTTCGAGGTGGACAGCGACAAGTACGTGGGGCTGGGCCGGATTATCGATCCGTCTGAAGAGCCCGAACTGGCTAAGAAGGTGTCCGAGCTAATGGATGCAAAGTACCAATGGAGTGACGGACTCATAGTGGAACTCCGACCCGAACCCGGAGTCCTGCAGAAATAGCTCTCCCAGGTCTCCCGTAAACAGGGAGTATTCCCCCTTTTTGTCCACTGAACAGTGATGGCCACAGAGTTTATTCTTATATCGAACATCTGACTGGTTTTCTAGAGGATCGCATTGACGGTTTCTAGCCAGGTCATTTCTGATAAAAGTGTAGAAATGATCGATTTTCGACGGTTGAAGGGATTACCGAATGACGGGGCGGTTGAAGCTCTCGTGAAAGAGTTGGGCGTCGTCTATGTGACTGCGCTCACTAGGGACGGATGTTCAGGTTGTATGGAACAGAAGCCACTGTTTCGGGAGCTTGCGCAAAGAATGAACTCTGAGCTTGGCGGAAGGGTGCATTTCGCGAATGTCCATGTTCATTATACAGAGGACGACGGGGCAGAGTCCTGGGAGAGCAAGAAGGTGTTTCGACACGCCGCTTATCCAACGTATCTAGTTCATGTGAGATCCAAGAACGGCGTCCTTGAGGTCTCCAGAGCGATTTATCCGAATATGGAGGAACTGGAGAAGCAGACGCGCGAGTCGCTGGACTTAGCGAAGTTCTACAGGGACGAAGCTTAGAAAAACCAGAAGGATTCTAGCTTCTCGGTGCTTCGAGATCGTAGAGCCCTGCAAGGGCGTTCTCGATGGGATGGTTATCGAGTAACCGGAAGACTCCGCCTAGGACGAGGAATAGGCCGCCGAGCTGCAGACTGAGGACTGCTCGCTGATAGCCGAGTGTCCGGGAACCTAGGAGGAGCGACGAGAGCGTTAGGGTGAGGCCGAGGAAGGCGACTATCTTGGTCTTGAGCATGCGGGCACTACAGCACCAATCACAAGATATGGAACGGAAGATTGTGGCTATAATGCTGACCCGAGTTTCTCACGGAAGAATAGTAAGAACAAAGAACAGAGAAACCACTTGTGTGTCGCGGGACGCTTGAAACGTACCCCCTTTTTCGTCGAGACGATTTTCTGTCTGGCAGTGATTATGGGTGAGATAAGCGAATCAAGGCGTAATCTGGGCTGGAATGGCTCGGGAGTTTGCTTGCTTTATCGCCAGAATCCCGAACGATTCTCAGGCGAAATCTTGCGGTGGGCCGAGATCCGAAATCGGGCTTCATAATCGGCGATTTCGCGAATTAGAATTTCCCGTTTACCACTCTTGCGTCGCGAGGTCGAGTCGCTAAGACCCCCCTCTGATGGAGAGAATTTCCTGTCTGGCATGAATAATGGGCGAGACAGGCTGATTAGAGCACGATCTGGGCTTCGATGGGAGGGAAGAGAGTCGGTAAATCGTCGGGGGTTTTCCGAATGAAATTTAGGCATGTCCCAGAATCGAGATCAGGGCTGAAAATGGGCGATATCAGGGATCGTATGCGATAGAATATTCTCTAGTCTTAAACCGTCAAGGCCTTGGAGTGATCTAGCATGCCGAAAACCACACTGACAGTCGAACTGAAAGAATTGCATGACCGAGCGAGCGAGGCAACCCAGTTCTTGAAATCGAAGGTGGAAGGGAAAATGAAAGCCAAAGGGACACAGCTGCAGATCGAGGGCGCAAGAACCAAAGAAGTCAAACTCCTACTCCACAAGTTCCTCCACCACCAAGGCCTAAACCACTACAGAGTCCTAAGCCAGAGTGGGGTTCTGGAGATTACGCCGCCGGAGAAGCATGAAGTGCGCCCACCGGAACGTGAAGGCTCCTCGCCAACCGCAGCTCAAACGACCCCGTACTTGTTCCCACAAACACCGGTTCTGACGCCGGAGAAAAAGAAAAGGGCCAAGCCCAAACATAAGCACGAGTAAGGATAGAGCGCTAGTCGCCCCTAGAGGGCTCGCCTGGTTTCAAGGGACCCACAATCTCCACGACATAACCCTCAGCGTCTTTGAACCCAGCTGAACGTGCCCCCCAAGGCCGGTTCGCTGGAGGATCGTCGAACTTCACGCCTCTAGACTTGAGAGACGAATAGACTTCATCAACATCGTTAACCTCCAGGTGCACTTCGACAGTTGAGCGCGAGAGCGGCGGGGCTTTGGTGAGCCGGTGGAACGCAAGCCGAGACCCCTTAGTGTCAAACATAATGAAGTTCTCATTCTCCTGGGCAACTGGAAGACCGAGAGTTTCCTTGTAGAGAGCCTTGACCTTGTCGAAATGAACTGCCCAAAGGGTCACGTAGGATAGCTTGCTCAGCCTCATAAAACGATTCCACGATTACCTCGCCAGACAACAAATATTAGTTTATTCAGAAGCCATGGAGTCTACTCGGTTCGGTGCTCTCTTCGAATTCAACCGGACCCATTGCAGGGTCAGGAGATTTCTATCGATGAGGGCGCTTTGTCCCTTCACCATCGCTGCCATCCCACGTATCATACCCTAGTGCAAATGCAAGGGCATCAACTCGGACTGGTCTTGGACACTCAGAGTTTTCACGATTTTTCTGAGCGAGTCGCGGAAGGGCTTAGAACATGACTCTATTAGGAGCGACAACAGTGGTAGGTGGTATTAGTTTGACAAAATTCATGATGTCGCTTCGCGACGAGAACTATCGCGTGTTAACCGGCGCTGCAATAGATCGAGGAATTTCCGTGCAAGAGCTTCTCCGAGCCGTGATTATCCCAGACTGGGTAAAGGAGACCCCCCGAGGAATAGTGGCGGACAACTGGCCCTCTATCAGACCACGTCGCTGACGCAAAGCTACAACTCCCATCTAGTACGATAATGGCCATTTTATTAGGGACGACTACGAACGAGCCAAGGCGAGCAAATATGGCGAAACAAGTAACTTGCGACTGCGGCTTCATGCTCCGGACCCCATCTGACGATGAGTTAGTGAAACATGTCCAACTTCACGCAAAAGACACCCACAGCATGGATCTCACTCCAGAACAGGCCCTGGCACGGGCCGTCTCCGTGGAAGCAACAATACAGGCCTAATCCGTGTAGAGACCCGTTCGGAAACTCCCTCCTTTATTTCGCGCGCCCAGCGAGCAACCCGATTGTCGACACATTCTAACAATCAGAAGATTCTGAACTCGGTCTCCATAAACCTAATCGGACAAATGCTCTGGTCCTGGAACGATTTTCTTATCAGCGAGAATCGGCAAACGTAGTTCTAGGGCGTAAGGTATGGAGAATAGTGAAACGTTTCTCGGCGGGTTCGCGGGCGGTTTCCTAGCTAGAGGCCTGACCCACATCGGGTATGGAATTTACTTCACTACGAGCAGACTGATTGGCATAGACCTCGGCGCGAATGGTGGTGGAGCCTTGGGTGGCACGTTGGCCGGCTTTTATCCATGGCGAACTCATGCCACTGCTCTCTCCAGAAGAGAGCGCCAAGACGATCGCAGATCTAGAACGGATGAAAGAGTTCGAGATAGAAAAGGACCAGATTAGCCGAATAGAGCTCAAGAAACCATGCCTACTGGAACTGGTCATATCGTAATTATGCCGAAGGGAGGGAAAACGGAGAAGATTACTCTCCGGCACAGGATAGCCTACGATAGATTGATCACGCTTACGAAAGCATTCAGCCCTGAAGTAGTTAGATCATCTTAGAAGACTTGGGGCTATGTGAGCTCGTTACCAGGAACTTCTCGTAAGTCTTAAAACAGCGTCACCCTACGCGTTGGAATCAACAGGCGCGTGAGTGGGGCCTCCCACCCGTTGCGCCTCGAACAAATCCCGGAGTCGGGGGGCAAAAATGGAAACTCGAAATAGATTAGGTCAGACTCGCGTCACGACGATAGAACTTGCGCTGACTTCCACTCTCGCTGCAGTCTACATTGTTTCCGCTTTCTTCGCACTTACCC
>VBBT01000027.1 GCA_005881695.1 Candidatus Bathyarchaeota archaeon
CCAGCTCGGGCACTCATGCGTCGTGAGGTAGAGTCGCTAAGACCCCCTATTTTGCCTGGAACATTTCCTGTCAGGCATGGAAAATAGGCGAGTCTAGCCGATCGGAGCATGGTCTGGGCTTGGATCGATAGGGGATTATCCGTGTTTACGGCGTGGATTATCCCGGGTTCTAGCCATAGGTCTTCAGATCTTGAATCAGGGCTGATAATGGGCGATTTTGAATCACGTTTATTCCTCCCAGACCGGTCTTGCGTCGCGGCTCCATAATCACAATCGGGGTCTTTTTTCCCCGACCATCGTTTCTGTCCGGGCTGGATAATGGGCTTGTTTTCGTGAGACAAGCGCGTTATCGGTTTGTCTGGCCTTTTTCGATCCCCGTGGATTTCCCTAGCGATCAGCGTGCAAGATGGCGAGTCTAGAAATGGTGGGCTTAGATTTGGAATTAGGGTTGATTATGGGCGAATTCGCGCCTATCTGTGGCTGGCTGCGTGCTTGAGGGGTGTTACTTCAGAGGCACGTACATGCTTGAACGGGACGCGCCGATGCCCGGTGTTCCGTGGACAACCTTCTGGTTGGTGATTGCGAACTCTCCGAGGAAGTGTCCGATCATCTCGGGTTTGATCTCGATGGCGACAAATTCCTTACCGGAATGCAAATGCAACGTTAATCCCAGCATTTCAGGTATGATGATCATATCCCTTGCGTGAGTCTTGACGGGCTCCGCCTTTCCTCCACCATTACCGTTCTCACGTCGCGATTGGCGAATATGCTCTAGCAAGGTCCGCTGGTCATTGGTAAGCCCTTTGAGCAGAGATCTTCGCTGGCGAGAAGGGAGGAGTTTGATGAACTCGTCCATTGACATCTGCTTTACCTCTTCCATGTTGTGCCCGCGGTAAGTGAACTGTCTAGGCATTGGAGATCCTCCGGTTCGGTCGTCGTGTTCTTGTAATTAACATTGGGCTGGTCAATGTCTATCGCGCGCTTCTTCTCTTCGCCCTTCCAGTCTGGCGCGCGGCGATGTTCCCAACCTTCCGACCTGGCGAGGTCCATCGTCCCACCGTTGTAGGCTTGCCGGCGTGTTTGTGTCTTCCTCCACCGTGAGGATGAGATGCAGCGATCATAGCTTGTCCCTTGACGACGGGCCATTTTCGTCCCCTAGCTCTCTGCAAGAACCAACGGGGCCCTGCCTTCATGAACGGCTTCTCGGTACGCCCCGCACCAGCCACGACGCCTATCATCGCTCTGCAATTATCATTCACGTGAATCGTCTTGCCTGAGGGCATGCGCAGCTCGGTCCCAATCGGAGTGTGCGAGACCACTGTCGCAAATGAGCCGGATGAACGAGCCATTGTTCCGCCATCACCGTGTCTTAGTTCGATATTGCATATCATCGTCCCTTCTGGCATTTTTCCGAGGGACTTTATGTTGCCAATCTCAGCAGGAACTTCCGACCCGAAGAGGAGCTTCTGTCCGACCGCGATTCCTTCTGGGGCTGGGACGTAGATTTCACCCGCTCCCTCCACCTTCAGTAATGCTAGGGGTGCTCCACGAGCCATCTCATGCAAGAGATCCTTGACATAGCCTGAAGAGTGCCCGTCCACGCTGTTGTATCCGACCGAGTGGATTCTCCGGTGCGTTGGTGCTTTGAATATGAAATAGCCACGACCGCGTCTTTGAACGAGAATATTCTTACCCATACGCGCACACTCCTACAGTATTCCCAGTTTCACGGCCAGCTCTGACGCCTTCGATTCCGGGCCGAGTCTGACATATGCCTTCTTCTTACCTTCTGGGGTTACAAGAGTGTGAACCTGGTCGACCTTGACTTCGTAGAGTTCCTCGACAGCCTTCCAAATGTCTCGTTTTGACGCGTTGCCATGAACGATAAATACGATCTTGTTTTCTGTCTCGATTAGCTTGACGGTGTCTTCAGACATCATGGGGTAGGTGATGACTAGTTCGGTGGAGACTCGGGTCATCTATCGTAGCCAGCTCCTGTCGGACAGGGTCTTGATCGCGGACTCCGTCCAGATTGCCAATCGTCCCGGATGAGTTCCCGGAGCTAACGCTTCGACGCTCAAGTCCTTAATCCGGACAACGTCTACGCCTTCAAAGTTCTCGAAGGCTCTCTGAGCGCCCTGGTATTCACTAACTACTAGGAGTGGTCCTACTGAATGTTTTCGGTTCTTTCCCCGTATTTTCTTGCTCTTCTTTACCCTGTCAATGTCGTCCCATACTCCGACGGCTGAGAGGAAGGTTTTCGCCGCAGAGGATTTCACGAACTTTTCCACTTTATCTGTTACGACTAGTGGGAGCTCGATATCCTCATCGAACTTGTGACCTCTCAGTCGGACAAGGTCCTTTGATCCTGTAGCGGCTATTGCCGAGTCAAGTGCAACCCGTCGCTCTTTCCTGTTCATTGATTTGGCGGTTCGCTTCGAGGTAACCGGTGGAAAAGCCATTCGCCCTCCCATAGTTCCCGGGGCAAAAGCGGCTGTGCCGGAGAGCGGCCCATGTCCGCCTACTCGCGGAACTCTTGAGATTCCCCTGCCTACCCCGAAAGACTCAGCTGTGGTTCGCTTCCCAGCCATGGGATTGCGTCCCTGCGCTTGGAACCGATGAGATTGCTGCGCTACAACAGCTTTCGTGATAATATCCCTTCTAAGAACCGCCGTGAATACGGGCGGAAGTGAAAGCTCGCTGACGGCTTTTCCGTCTGCTCCGAAAATCTTCACTTTGCGTTGGCTCAAGGTTCTATGCCCCCTGCTTTGATGCCAGGCTGATCATTTCCATCTTTGGCGGTTCGCCCGAGACTCGCCCTCTTGCTGGTGTTCTAAGAGCGACTAACCTGTTTGCCGGTCCTGGAATCGTTCCCCTCAATAGGGTGAATTCCGTCTTGATTGGTCCATAGTGAAGGAACCCTCCTTTCGGAGTGACATCTGCTCCATTGTCTCCAATCTTCAGAATCTGTTTGTTATACTCAGTCCGCTGAGCGAAACCCATCTGGCCTGCTCTTGGTACCGAGTACATGACGTAGTGTGGATGCCACGGACCGATAGAGCCGACTCCTCGAACAGTCTTTCTCGATTTGTGTTTGAGTTTCTTTATTCCCCAGCGCTTCACAGGGCCCTGAATGCCCTTTCCCTTTGTGATCCCAATAACGTCCACGTCCATTCCTTCTTTGAAAACATCGGCAACTTTCACTTCCTTACCGAGCAGCTTCTTCGCGAACTCTAATTGATCCTTCACAGTCCCTCCATCGATCTTTACCTCCATAAGGTCAGGTTTCTTCTTTCCTATCTTGGCTAAGCGAGGTTGGCTCGCGGCGATCGCCCGCACTTCCACAACTCTTTCTCTTGCGGACTCGAGTTTTTCCCAGCCTTTGTTGTCGTCAAATTTCTCCGGGACCTTGATTCTTCGTCCGAGGTCCTTTGACGGTTCTGGAGCCCATACTTCGCCCGATGTCCTGAGGCCGCCGTTGAATCTCTCATAGAACCTTAACCCTGTCACCAACAACGGAGGGGTCTCAACCACGGTGACTGGTAGAGTAACTTCTTTTCCGTAGTTCAGTGATCCTTGTCGATTGTCGACTATGGTAACGTGGCTTGTTCCGGCCTTGAAGCCCGCGAATGCGAGGAGTTTCGGCGCTCCCTCGTATTCGGGCCAGAAGCGGATGCGAGGAGCCCAGTGGGAAGATCTCCCTCGAGGCAGGTAGGCGAGTGATCCTCTTCTCGGTGCACTATACTTCCTATGACCCATCTACTTCCCCTCCAAAACGTTGAGTACGGCCAGGGAGCCCCACAGTGCTTCTTCGGTTCTGACAGTCTCAACCCCTTGGTCTGGAATGGTGTTCAGGTTGAAGTCCATCGCGCTCGAGACATTCATGCCGGACCGGGCAAGAATCTCCGGGATCCCCTCGTTCGGTGAGCCGAATACTATCAATGGGTGACTAGATGACTTCCACTTCTTCGTAAGGTCGGGCGTGATCTCGCGTACATCCGTGCCCTTCCGGGAGGTGGATATGGTCAAGTCGAATTTCCTGCTCCGTACTATTTCTGGTAGTGAGACGTTCCCACGAGCCACCCTGAACCCCCAATATATGGTTAACCTGCTCGGCTCAACGATTTCTCCCTCGAGTTCAGGCAAGTCCTTCGTCAATCGAATAGTCAATCTCTCCGAGGTTGGCAACTTTGACCTCACACGAACCAAATTGCGGAAACCAGCTTCGATCATCGAGGATGATCCCGATTGCACGACTACGCCCTCCCGCAATAGACCCGGGTTTGGGGCCTGCTTGTCGGGATGGCTTGGCGTTCGAAGGGGCGGTAGGGTACCCGCGTATTGTAGATCGGGGTCCATCTTGAAGAGTAGTCTCCGAAGGTACTGAGGCGTCTCAATGTAGGTCAGCATCTTCTCAATCAGGATTGCTTCTCGATCTACTTCTGCTCCAGTTCTGTCCCTGTAGATGATTGCCTCTTCTACCCGGAAGGTCGCAAGTGCCCTCGAGACAAACCCTAGGCGGGCTGTCTTTTCTCTTAGATGAGGTATGTCCAGTGTCAAGCTGCCTGGTAGAGCTACGGAGACGATTTGGGATCGTCGTGCGGATTGAGCCATAACTACCCGCGGGTGGCACGAGAGATAAGTTGGTCGGATATTTTCGATAAGACTGCGAACATTTAGAAATCGACCATCCATTCATCGAGCATGCCAACTGTCCTGGACAATCAGAAAGCGATTTCCCTCCACGACACGAAGGACATGCTGGGAGCCGTTGAGGGATTCCCGGAATTCATGAGGAGCCAATTACTCGTACCGCCACCCATCGGGAAAAGCTCCCGACGCTCAGTCTTTCGTAACATAGTTTTCATGGGGATGGGCGGGTCGGCATCAGCTGGAGATTTGATTCTGGACTGGCTCGACAAGAAGCTCTCCGTCCCGGCGATTGTTCACCGGGATCCCGCCCTTCCCAGATTCGTTGGATCCGATAGTCTCTTTGTTACTCTTAGCTATTCAGGAGAGACGCGTGAGACCCTTACTGCGTTTCGAGAAGCAAGCAAACGCGGCTCCAATCTCGTTGCTATCGGAACTGGTGGCAAATTGCAAAAGTTATCCGAAGAACTTGGTACCCCGTTTCTAGGAGTTCGGCCCGCTCCAGCCCCTCGAGCCGCACTTGGTCAGATGGTTGTTGCAGCTGCTATCACGCTACACAGCTATGGAATCATTCAAGACCCTAGGTCGGAGATTGAGTTGGCAACTCAAGAGCTCGGTCGGCTTGGGAATGGGATCCAAAGACGCATTCCTTTTTCTGAAAACCCGGCAAAGCGACTTGCCGTTTCATTGAAAGGTCATCTTCCCGTAATCTACGCGTTTCGGAGAATGGCTAGTGTGGCCAGGCGATTCAAGAATCAGCTTGCAGAGAATAGCAAGATGGTAGCAAAGTACGGCCTATTGCCTGAGGCTGGGCATAACGAGGTGGAAGCATGGTTCAATCAACGGTTTCCTTTGGCACCAATTTTCGTTCGAGACGATTCGGAATCCGAGTTCGAACGAATCATGCTAGAGTCCTTCAGATCCACGATAACTAAGGCGAGCCGAGTTACGCCAGCACAAGTGCGTTTGAAGGCGGGCACCCGTTTAGGCGGGTTATTATTGCCAGTTCTTTACTTAGATTTCGTATCCGTGTATCTTGCTTTTCTGAAAGGCCTTGATCCTACCGACACTCCGTGGATTCGGCTTTATAGAAGATACTAGGCGGACTCCGGTTACATTCCATTGGGCGGTAGGGCCTGAGATTGCTAGGCCAAAGGGTCCGTTAGCCTTTCGCGACTCCTATTGGGGTCATACGTACAACTTTCTGGCCGATTCCCAGCTGATGACTGACCTCGACCACTCTATCGACATCCTTGTATGCGCCCGGAGCCTCTTCGGCCAACACCTCCATGCTGGCAGCGCGAATAACTATGCCCTGACTTTCCAGATTCTTCTTGAGGTCTCCTCCAAACCATTTGCGCTTTGCACCAGATCGACTCATGAAACGGCCAGCTCCGTGCGCTGTTGTCCCGAAACTTAGCTCCATGGCTCTGGGAGTTCCGATTAGGACCCAGCTGCTTGTACCCATGCTTCCAGGAATCAGGACGGGCTGTCCTACGTCGCGGTATTCAGCTGGAATATCGTGGTGCCCTGGTGGAAAGGACCGGGTTGCACCTTTCCGGTGAACAGTCACCTTCTTTGTTTCCCCATCGATCATGTGGGATTCAACTTTTGCTACGTTGTGGGCGACGTCGTAGACGATCTTCATGTCGAGAGAATCGGCTGGGCGTTGGAAAACCTTCGAGAATGCTTCTCTCGTCCAGTGTGTTATCATTTGCCGGTTGACAAAGGCGAAGTTGCAGGCGGCCGACATGGCGGGTATGTAATCTTCAGCCTCAGGACTCTTGCTCGGGCATGCTGCCAATTCCCGGTCAGGGAGCTTAATGTTGTACTTGTTGATCGCTCTTTCCATTACCCGCAAGTAGTCACTGCAAATCTGGTGGCCGTATCCTCTGCTGCCCGTGTGAATGAGAACGAGAATTTGGCCCTCCTTATGGATGCCGAGTCGCTCTGCGACGCGCTTGTCGAAGATCTTGTCTGCTCGCTCGATCTCGATGAAATGGTTTCCACTGCCTAGGCTCCCAAGTTGCGGAGCACCTCGGGACTTCGCACTATTCGAAACCTTGGAAGGGTCAGCAGCTTCCATGCATCCCTCTTCCTCAATGGTCTTCGGGTCTTCTGGCCAAGCATAGCCATGGTCCACAGCCCAATCAAGCCCATCAGTAACTGCACGATCCAGCTCTGTTACGCTAAGTTTGACTTGGCCACGGCTTCCCAGCCCGGAAGGTATGAAGTTGAAAATAGTATCCACAAGCTTGGGGAGAACTGGACGCACATCTTCCTCGGAGAGATTCGTCCGGATCAGTCTGACTCCGCAGTTTATGTCGTAACCTACTCCACCAGGGCTGATCAAGCCCTCGTCATAGTCAGTGGCTGCCACGCCACCTATCGGAAAGCCGTACCCTTCATGTCCATCCGGCATCGTGATTGCGTACTTGCAAATCCCATCTAGGTGCGCGACGTTTACGCACTGCTGGATGGTCCGATCGGTTCTCATCTTGGACAACAGGTCTTCGTCGGCGTAGATTCTCGCTGGGACTTTCATTCCCGATTGGAAGTCCTTTGGGACCTCCCATACGTTAGGCTCAATTTGGGTCAGAGGAATTTGTGTGCTTGAACGGTTGATCAGTCCGGACCCTTGGTGGCTCATTGTTTCTCTTCGCCCGGGTTGCGTCCTGAGCTACCTATAAGCATGGCTGGCCACAACAAAAAGAGCAGACAAAGTGAGCATTGTGAAAACTCGTGCGTCGCTCACATAGGATATGTTAAGCTACAGGTCCAGTAGAAATCTGACCGTTACTTTTCCCGCATGCTTTTCTATTTCCATTAAGTGATAAGTTACCCCTTTGACCTCGACTTTCCCGCTATGTCTTGTGCGATCGTAAGGCTCTCCACTTGCCCTACCCTTGAGCCTAAATTCGCCTCGAGCTGGGATGATCGAGGTTACGGTAAAGTTTCCGAGAGCGAGCTGCTTGACTTCAAACAGAAGCAAGAGTTCTTCAAGATAATTGTAGAGGAGTTCTTTCTCGTCATGACCAGCAGTTTGGATTTCCTCGCTGGTCTTTCGGTGTACGCTCTTAGTGTCCAACATTGTCTCGAATAAGGCCAGACCTGCCTGAGAGAAGGCCTCCTCGAGGGTATCCCCCCAAGCTTCCACCAGGGCGTCTGTTACATGTTCGAGAAAACTGTATCCTCCAGATATTCCCAAGGATTTTTCGTCTCAGTCTTTTCATTGTTCTTTTAGAACTGCTTATTAGGTGACTTCCTTTGCGTCTGATTCGACCTGAAGGCGGGCTGACGCGCCGGGATAATGCCAGCGTCCAGTTGGGTTCTTGCATCCCGTTGGCCGAGTGGATTAACCCGCTGATGTGGGTCTAAAGGCGCAGATCTTCCAGAGATGTGAGAGCGTAGGCCTTGAGAGCCTGTGGCCCGTTAGGGCCGCGTGGGTTCGAATCCCACTCCCGGCGCCAAATAATACAGTTAGGCCGCCGTATTAGCAACGGCGGGCTGGGGACAAGAGGCGATATGAACTGTGTACTTGTCCAATCTTACGTGGTCGTGACATCTAGGGCATTCTAGGGTCTTCATTTCG
>VBBT01000119.1 GCA_005881695.1 Candidatus Bathyarchaeota archaeon
CGTCAGAGTCTACCTCCCACGAACGGAGGTCAACAATCTCTTGACGCTGCTATCCGCTCTCGTCAGGGGAGACGCGATAGATCGGTTCTCGTACATGCTGCTGGATCCTATGACGATCCAAGCTCAGACCTTCCACTACAAAGCTTTCGACGACAAATCGGGATGGCACTATGACAACCACGAATACCTTAGCGCTCTCCGCAAGCTATCATCGTCACTCGACAAGGCGGAAGCCCCTCCTGTAACCTTCCAACCATCGAAGGGCCTAACTGTCACGATGATGTAGCAGCGTTTTTTGTCAGAAACCATCTGGTCTCGAGACCAGTTCAGCTCTAGAATCGAGCTATTGGAAGCTCAGGACGGGAGCACTTTGGAAGGTCACCGGAATACCTTCCTCCTTGTCGAAAGCGGATGACACTTTCCTCAGCTTTTCAAAGTATTCCAGATTGTCGTATTGCCAACCTGTGTTGTCCTCGTAGAACTCGTAGGAGAAGGTTTGTGTCCGGATGGTCATGGGGTCGAGCAAGACGTAGGTGAATCCTGTAAGCACTCCTGTTCGGGACAGTGCTGAGAGCATGGTGAGTAGGTTGTTCATCTGGGTCCTAGGAAGATACACTCTCACCGCGATGGAATTGGTTCCTTCGACCCGGGAAAGGGTCATAACCATTGGAAGGCTGCTCAATATCTTCTCCCCATGACACAAGCTCTCGTTCGACTTGAAATCCAACACCACCTCGTAGAGGTCGGAGATTTCAGGAGCGAAAGGCAGCATATCGATGACGTATTCTCGTATGAACCCAGATCGAGCTAGATTGTCGAAACGATACTTGACGGCTGGGACCGTCATATCCAGCAAGCGCGCTAGGTGAGTCAGTTTAGTTCGCCCGTCCTTGACCAACTCTTTCAATATGATCAAGTCTTTTTTGTCAAACGTACTTGGAACTGAGGGGTCCTTGCGTCGGGTCTGGCCGGGCTTTGCGGCGAGGGCTTCGAGCCATCCGGGCCAATTAAATGTCCATGTTTTCTTCTTGTCGTCGTAGTAGCGAAAATCTGGGAGCGGTGACCTAGCCTCTTCTAACCACAAGAGATGGTATTCGGAAGCAATTCCTGACGCGACAATTTTCTTAAGGTATTGTTCAAAATCCCAGCGTTTTTCGATGGGAATTGCGTGAGTTGAGTAGTAGCCGTTGCACTCGCCCATGCAGCGAATGAGTCTCAACCAGTAGCCCGGGACTCGCAGAGCCTCCGGGGCGAGCAGTTCTCTGCCTGGTTTCGTGGTGAGCAGCGCCATCCCTCTCACCAGCCCTAGTTTTGCGTAGTTAGGGTGGATCCAGGTTCGGAGTAGCCCTTCCTTTTCTAGTTTAGAGACTCTCGCGTGGACTGTTGGCCGAGGAATGTTTGTCTTGTCGGCTATTAGCTGGAGGTTTCTGAGACCATATTTCCTCATCGCGGTGACAATCTTGACGTTCGCCGAGTCTAAGAAGGAGACAAAGCGGTTGATTTTCTCCAAGTATTCTTCTGGGGCAATATGGCTCAAATATGATCTGAAGAAAATAGGGGGCGGTCGGAACTTTTCAACGTTTTCCCTACATTGGGATGGTTTTGGGAGTTGGGGGACCTTCGTCACCTCGACAGGGCAAGAGATTCACCTCGCCTAGTAATGGATAAGTCTTTAACTTATGTTATTCTGAGGTGGTTTTGCCAAGCGGAATCTTAACAATGTGTCGAGTTAGGTTTATCTCCGCTCATGTACCTTTCGGATATAGGGGTAACGGCGTGATTGGAAACTAAAATGGAAGAAGAAAGATCCGCATCTCAGGAGAAAGTCAAGCTATTTCTGGGACGGTATCCAGAATACGAGAAGACCCTTCGGTTGGCCGTTGCACATGAGGAATCAGCCGGTTCCTCGGACGGTCAGGGGTGGCAGTGGCACGATGTCGATACGCATCCGACCAAGCTAATTCGGCTTGTTACTGAGGGAATTGCTAAGATAAGTCTCAGGTCAAGACAGGCGACTTACTATCTTCTGAGGGAAAGAGGCACCGTGAAAAAGAGTCTCAAGGAGACCTGCTGATCCGAAGCTTCTTCTCGAATTTGCAAACCCGACGAGAAAGACTGTGACTGCTCGATCTTCCCCTGACGCGACGAGTCGGGCGAATAGGTATCAAGGGCTCAGTCGGTTCCTGTCTCTTGGAAACATAGTGGTTTCCCGGATGTTTTCTCTACCAGTCATTTTCATGGTCAACCTTTCCAATCCAATGGACCAGCCAGCGTGGGGCGGGGCGCCATATCTGAACGAGTCGACGTAGAACTTGAAGTTCTCAGGGTTCAATCCTTTGGACTTGAGCTGTTGGATCAGCAGAGCTGGCACGTGTATTCGTTGGGTTCCAGACGCGATCTCCAAGCCCCGGTAGATTAGGTCAAAGGCTCGAGAGGTCTTACCGTCTTGGTTAGGCATTGCGTAGAATGCTTTCTGTTCTGGAGGCCAGCCAACGATGAAGAATCCTTCTTCCTTCATGAGCTGAGACAACTTCTTCTCCTGCGTCTTTGAAAAGTCATTTCCGGTTTGGATGTCTTCACCGTTCTTGCGCAGAAGTTCGATCGCATCTCGATATTGCACTCGTTTTAGCGGCAGGTGGGGTGGTTCGAGTTTCTGACCGATTTTCTCTAGCTCTTCGTTGCATGATACACTTATCTTCTTGATGCATTCGGCGAGAAATTCTTCGAGTACCTTCATGACATCCTCGTCTGTTGAGAATGCTTGTTCGATGTCCATCTGGCGGACCTCGTTGAGATGAGTAGGTTGTTCGAACTTTTCCGCTCTGAATACTGGTAGAACAGTGTATACCTTCTCGAAGGATATCGCGCACATTTGTTTGTAGAGCTGGGGTGATTGGGCTAGGTATGCGTTTTTCTCGAAGTACTTGAGCGAGAAGAGTTCGGCTCCTCCTTCGCTTGCCGAAGCTATGATCACTGGTGGTTGTATCTCCACGTAATGTCGTGTGGTGAAGAATTCTCGGAAGGTTTGGAGGATCTTGGACTGGATTTTGAAGATGGCGTTGGATTCTTCGCTCCGGAAGTCTAGAAATCTCCAGTTGAGCCTAGTTTCTAGGAGAGTGTTCTGGACGCCTCTTGGGTCGAGGGGTAGTGGTGTCTCGGCTCGGTTCACCACTTCGAGCAGTTCGGGGATGACTTCGATTCCCTTCTTGGCGATTTTGCTGGAGACTACTTTGCCTTTGACGAGTATCACATCTTCCTGGTGGAGTGTGCCGATCTCCTTGACGATGTCAGGGCTCACCTTTGCCTTGGGGGCGGTTACTTGGACGATTCCGCCCATGTCCCGGAGGAGAATGAAGGATATTCCTCCGAGGACCCTGACATCGTGAACCCAGCCGGCCAGGACGACATCCTTGTCCAAGTGCTCGTTCAGCTGGGAGGTGAGGGCTGTCCGTTTGAGATGGGAAATGCGGCTGGGCGAGTTGTTGGACAGGGTTGTTCAGCTCGGAACCGAACGGGATGCTTGTTCTTTTAGGGCTTCTTTTTCTACCAATTCCTAACATCAAGCCCTAGGCTTTCCGGATTATGCTCACAATCGTCATGGTCGTCCTCGATGGCGCTAGTGGTAGAGTTGGTATCACGAAGTCGCCTCTGGAAGCGGCGTCTACACCGAATCTCGACGCTTTGGCGAGGATAGGTAGTATGGGACGGATGTATACCGTCGGAGAGGGTATTGCTCCTGAGAGTGATGCTGGCGTTTTCTCTCTACTAGGATACGATCCGCTCGAGACTCATCTATCGCGTGGCGTAGTTGAGGCTCTTGGTGGGGGTGTCGAATTTCATGACGGTGATCTTGCGCTCAGGGCCGGCTTTGCGACCGTCAAAGCTGACAAGCTTGTGGACCGTAGAGCTGGAAGGAATCTCTCGACTCCTGAGGCTCAAGAGCTCGGCGCTGCTCTGAACAAAGAACTGCGTATCAAGTCGGGTGTCCGCTTTGTCTTCAAGCCAACCGTGGGTCATAGAGCGGTGATCGTCTTCCGTGCAGACGGGCATCGGTTTTCATCGCGCATATCCAACTTTGATCCAGCCTATGTCAGGAAGGGCAACATTAGCCTAGCTCAGCCTGGCGTGAAGGAGTATGCTATTCCAAGGTGCGAGCCGTTGGACGGGTCTGACGAGGCCGTTGTAACTGCAGCCCTGGTCAACGAGTTTGGTTTCAAGGCTCGAACGATTCTGGATAATCATCCGGTGAACGAGGTTAGGAGGAGAAAGGGTATGGTTCCGGCGAATTTTGTTTTGATGCGGGACGCGGGAACTTCCAAACCGCATGTTGATGAATTCCGTGTGAAGTGGGGTCTGGACCCTTTGATGGTGGCGGATCTTCCGGCTGAACTCGGGATTGGACGATTGCTTGGGATGGATGTTAGGGAATTGGAGCTTGGGACACGACCTGATGATTATCGTAAGCGCGCTGAGCTTGTCTTAGACTCTCTCGGAAAGTATGGGTTCGTGTACGTTCATTTGAAGGGTCCTGACGAGCCGGGGCATGATGGATTGTTCGATCTGAAGAGAGAGAGAATTGAAGAGATTGACAAGGGGTTCTTCGCCGTGTTGGCAAAATCGCCCCGGTTGAAAGATCTTGTTGTAGCGGTTACGTGTGATCACTCTACTCCTGTGGAGGATAAGGGGCATAGCAATGATCCTGTTCCCGTTCTTGTGTTCGGCGGAAAGTCAAAGCCAGACGGGTCCTCCAGATTCACGGAGAAGAATGCGGTAAAGGGATCGCTAGGGACTTTGAGACGAGGCATGGTGCTTCTAGAGCGTCTGAAGCAGTTTGCCGCGTAAGATTCGGCTATCCGATTTTTATTCCAAGTAGTTGTCCGATTAGGGTTCCCGCTATGTAAAGAGCGAATGAGGCTGCCATTAGGATCCCTGCGATCTCGGCAAATTGTCTCTTGAATTTTCTAGCTGATATGACAGTGTCGTAATAGGTCATCGCGGCGACTAGGGCTACTCCGACGACCAGTGATACTCCGAGTGCGGTGACCATTGAGCCGGTGAGGAAGTATGGTAGGGCGAGGAATATGGCGGTGAACATGTATGATACGCCCGTGTAGATCGCGCTCCATTTTGCGGATCCTTCGAAGCCTTGTTTGGCTTGGGCGTAGGCGGCGGATGCCATGGCTATGGACGCGGCCATTCCCGCGACAACGCCCGCTAGGCCGGCGAGCTCTGTCTTCGCGTATATTCCGAGGGAGCCGGCGTGGATTCCGGATATCTCGACGAGTGCGTCTGCGAGGCCGAGGACGATGAAGCTCATGTACTTGACTCGTCCTTCATGGATTTCGCCCATCAAGTAGGTCTCTTGGTGTTCCTCTTCTTCCATCATGGCTTCGAACCGTGCTTTGTCAGCTGGGGGGATGTTCTTCACCATCTGTCGGTAGCGTTCGTGGAGAGCGTCCTCGTGTCTCTCTAGGAATTTCATTGTGAAGGTTAGGCCGAGGGTGAGGCGGAGGAGGAGGGTGAAGTAGACCTTGAGCCTGTTCACCTTAACAGCGGTATCGTGCGTGTACGCCTTCCAGAACTCGTAGTGTGATTGTTCGCCGCGGGCGAGATCTTCTAGGGCCTTCTTGAACGCCTGGTTCTTTTCGTGCCTGCTGAGCGTCTGGTAGACAGCGCCATCCGTGTACTCGTCCCTTGCGGACTTGGCTGCTAGCTTGACCAGGTCAGGGCTCAGTGTCTCTTGCAATGGAAAGTCTCCCTTAGGAACAATTGTCTCTGGTATTTAGTTAGCCCTTCCGAGGAACCGAGGCCACGAAGGGGCGCGGCGTGAGACTTGAGTAGGCCCCCGGGGCCCCATGGAAAATTCACTGTTACCGGTTTCAGAAAACTGATTCAGAACACCTGATTCTCTAAAAGCGTTTTCCGAGAATAATGGTTCGAAAAACTGGTTCCCAATTTGTTGATCCTTTTTTGGGAATCACCGGCTCGGACTGGAGATAGGTTGATCACGGGTGACTCCGTAGAGTCAGAAGCGATGGCTTTACTTTTACGAGTGTCCTCGGGCCGCTCTTGCGTCGCGAGGTCGGGTCGCTAAGACCCTCCCTTTTGGCGAGGGAATTTGCTGTCTGGCAGGGTTTCTGGGTGAGACAGGCGTTTCAGGGCCCAATCCAGGCTTGGACGGCAGGGCAGAGAGTCGGGAAATCGTCGCCGGTTCCCGAACGAATTATGGGCGAAATTTTAGCCATGTCTCAGAATCGAGATCAGGGCTGAAAACGGGCGATTTCATGTTCGTTCGTACTTCAGCTCATGAAGGGCGGGGCGGGGAAGAAACAGCCACCCCGGGGGTCGAGAAAAGCATGCTTATTTCTGAAAAAATGTTCGGGAATATAGTTAGCGGAAAAAGAAAAGTTACGAGAAAAAATAGTTACAGAAAAGGGGAGATTCCCCGGAAACGAGTAGTTGGGAATTCGTTTCCTATCTTCGAGTCCCCGAACGGTTGAGCGCATCTTGGCCTTTTGAACGGTTAAAGAAAGGGTTGAAAACACCATCGAGCAGCTCAATTAGCCATTGAAGGGAACGGTGCGGCTGGAAATGAGTGGCCTCGAGGGTAAAGACTGGATCCGCCAGGTGCAAGATTTCAGAAAGGGCAAAGACGAGTTTTTCGCAACCAGCCACGAATCTCCACTGGCACATGGTAAGACACACGGGGTCAAAATGCTGAGGTACTTCCCGCCGGAGCCGAAGTTCAAAGTTCACACGATGTTGCACAAATATGATAATCCTGAAACAGTCTCGATGACCACGAGCAAGGGGACCAGGCAACAGTTCCATCGCCTCGGATACTTTGAGTTCGATATCGAGGGAAGGAAGGTAAAACTTCAAGCCTACAGGTCCGTGGAGCGGGAAAGCAACGAGCTTTTCATTCCCTTCAGGGACGGGACTTCCGGAAAGGAAAGCTATGGTGCTGCAAGATACCTCGACATCGAAGAGAATTCTGATGACAAATACATGGTAGACTTCAACTACGCATACAATCCGTACTGTGCGTATAGCGAAGACTACGTTTGTCCTCTTCCCCCAAAGGAAAACTGGCTAGAAGTGAGGATACCCGCGGGAGAGATGAACTACCACGGTTGATTAGATGGCAAACCGTGGCTACTGCCGGCAGGCCGCGACAATTTCTTGAAACGATTGGTTGAGGCTGTTAAGCGGTTGCTATCTGGACGGTCTTAGCCATAGCCAAGATCTGTTCCCGGCTCGGCTCGTTCTTGTGCATCTCATGTGCATGTTGTTTGAAATGAGCCACTAGCTCATCGTCCGAGTCGGCGCGCACTCGGAAGGAACACACGCTACACGCTACTTCTTTAGCCATACTTACCGAGTTTCGAAAGACCGGTTATGGATTTAACATTTTTCATCATGGTTTGCAACGACAAATTTTAGAAAAATAGTGTGCGAAATGTGTCGGTCTTACTCCTTAGGTGTGAGCACCACATTCTCACACATCGGCTTCTTGAGGGAAATCTTCATTCTCTTTCACCGCTCTAGTGTTTTGCAGTTTCGAAGGTTCGCGGCGTATTTTGAGATGTGTTTGTCAGCTAGACGAAGAATTGGCTCGACTGTTTCACGGTTAAGAGTGTACTCGATCGTTTTTCCCAGCCTCTGGCTCGTTACTAGTCCACAGAATGCGAGGCACTTGAGATTGTGGGATGCCATGGTTTGCTCGATCTTGAGGGCGTCTGAAATTTCGCCCACATTCTTCGGTCCGGTTCTGAGCAGGTTTACGATGCCTACTCGGTACTCGTTCGAGAGAGCGTTGAACAGCAAGGAGACGGCTGTCACGTCGGTCTTTTGAAGGGTCAATCGTTGGCTCATTAGTGGCCTATTTGTAATGGCCCTCTCCGCAATTAAGTTGATCGAGCGAGCCCTGGCTTGTGGCAAGTTTATATGACAATTCCGTCATATTAAACGCGAACCGCATGTTTGATCTGGTCATTCTAGGGTCTGGCTCGGCAGCATTCGCCGCTGCAATCAAGGCGGCCGATCATGGAGCAAAAACGGCCATGATAGAGAGAAGCACTCTCGGTGGAACATGCGTCAACGTTGGTTGCGTCCCTAGCAAAAACCTTCTCCGAGCGGGGGAGCTTCGATACTACGATAGTCATCGCGAATTCCCTGGAATACTTCCTGGAAGGACGAACCTCGAATTCACCAGAATCATTGAACAGAAGAATCAGATCGTAAGAGGACTTAGAAAAGAGAAGTATTCCGACGTTCTAAGATCACTAACATCAACCAAGCTCTTCCGCGGAGACGCGAGGTTCGTGTCCAAGACGCGGGTAAAGGTGGACGGGATCAATGTTGACGGCAAGAGGTTCATAGTCGCTACAGGATCGTCACCTAGGATACCTAGTATCCTGGGAATTGAGAGCGTAGGCTACCTGACGAATGTCGAGGCTCTCAGTTTGAGGGAAAAACCAGCGTCGATGGTTGTTCTTGGCGGTCGGGCCTTGGGCCTTGAGTTCGCGCAGATGTACTCCCACATGGGAACCAATGTTACCCTCCTGCAACGAAGTGATAGAATAATTCCTGAAGAGGAGCCAGAAATCTCAGAGGCTCTACACAACTACCTGGAAGGCGAAGGAATCAAGATCAAGACAGGAGTACAAGTCAAACGCGTCTATCAGGCCCAGGGCCAGAAGGTCATAGTCGCCTCAGCTAATGGAAGGGAGTTCGAGGCTAGAGGAAATGAGTTGCTATTGGCGACTGGGAGAGAGCCTAACACGAACCGGCTAGGGTTGGAGACGGTGCCGGTAAGACTTCGAAAAGATAGCGCGGTGAAAGTTGATAGAGAAATGCATACGACAGCCCGCCATGTGTGGGCTGCTGGGGACGTAATCGGCGAACCGATGCTAGAAACGATTGCGGCAAAGGAGGGAGCCACAGCGGCTGAGAACGCATTGTTGGGGACGAATCGGAAGATAGACTTCCTACCGGTTCCAAGAGCCATATTCACATCGCCCCAAGTAGCCTCAGTTGGTCTTACGGAGAAGGAAGCCCATGAACGGGGCTATGAGTGCGCCTGCAGAACCATTCCAATGTCGAAGGTTCCAAAGGCCGTCGTCATCAGGGACACCAGAGGATTAGTCAAAATGGTTGCCGAGGCATCGACTGGAAGGATATTGGGCGTTCACATCCTCGCAGACAACGCTGCCGACATTATTCAAGAGGCAGTTCTAGCAGTAAAGCACAGGCTGACAATCGACCACATCATCGACACGGTTCACGTGTTCCCAACAATGACAGAATCGATCAAACTGGTCGCGACTTCTTTCCGGAAGGACATAGACCAGCTCAGCTGTTGCGCAGAGTAACCAAGTCTGAGGTGTTGAAAGCAGTGTCAAATTATGGTCCTATAAGACTGGTCGGGTTCTCCGACGAGCCTACACTGTACCGTATGATTCTGCCGCAAAGAGGAGATGTCTACGTGAAGTGTGGAGCGGACATACTCCTTAACGGGTTGAAGACGGATCTCAGGGCCGAAGCTCGATGCCCCGTATGTGGGAATGTCACCAGTTTCCACATCGACCAGAGACGAATCGAGGATCTTGACCCCAAAGAACCAATGCTTCACGTAGTCGAATTCAAAATGGGGCCGCGACACCTGGGCGTAGAGTGCGAATCAACTCACATCTTTGACAAGAAGGACTGTCTGACGAAGTGGGTATCAACTTATGCTGGGAAACACGGCCTGGTAATCTCGCTTCCCGAATACATGAGTTCTCTGAACCAGCGGTTACCAAGGAAAGTGTCACCGGCATGAACTTCGTTCGGTCACGAGAACACAGTCGGGCAGTGGGACACTCGACGATAGGGAGGAGCGAGCTCGAACATCTGTTCGATTTCGATCTTCAAGCCGCACCCGACAAACAACCGTACATCTCAACCCGTGGCCGAGAAGGGAGCTTCATCACAAACTCGATTGGAACGCTCACTGGGAAGATCCAAGGCAAAATCAGAATGTCTTTCTTCGCTATCGACTGCGCCTATCTCCTCGTACAAGCCGGCCGTGATCCGGGACCCGGCCAACATCTCTGCAAAGAGAATGACGGTGGAGTGATAGAGACGGATGACGGGGCCCTGATAGCTTTCGATACAAAGGGCTATGGGTTGCGTGGAGCCGACCTATCGTTTCCCAGGCGCTGGCGACTGGCAATGGCCGTCCAGTTCTCAACAACGGACAAGCGCTACGAGTGGCTCAACACAGCATTCGGTTTCTGGGAGGGGCAGTTCGACGAAGAGAAAGGTGCAGCCAGCTACAAAGGCTACGTACGTAGATACGACTAGAATTACGAAATCCCCCCAGCACTACCAACAGGGCCCTGATTCCAAAGCTAACCATAATCAATTATGACATAAGTTATAACATGGGGGCCAATGGTCCGGTATCCCGTGCCAAGGGTTGATTGACTACGCACAGCTTCTGTTGTTAGGTGCGATAGCGGGCTTCACAATCTTTCTCGGACTACCCTTAGCGATTCTGCAGAATGTGAGTCCGCGCAAGAAAGGCTTCCTCAACGCCCTATCAATCGGCATCCTACTGTTCCTCGTAATTGACGTGTTCAGCCACGCTTGGAACACCGCAACAGCCGTCGCATCAACAGCTTTTGCAGGAAAAAGCTCGGGCATAGACGCTGCGATGGATCTTATCGCTGTCTTTGGAGGACTTGCACTTGGACTCTTGGGCTTGGTGGCCTACGAGGCGAAGTACATGGCAAAAGCCCCTCCTATCGTGAAGGCCCGGTTGCAGAACGGACCCGAAACAGTTCAGCTAACCACGACCGAACAGGCACGACAGATCCAGATTCTCCAGGAGCACCACCCATACAGACTTGCAATGATGATCGCGATTGGCATCGGTGCCCACAATTTCAGCGAGGGTCTCGCAGTGGGCCAGTCCTACGCGTCAGGTTCTGTCGGGCTCGCACTGCTTTTGATAATTGGTTTTGGCGCACACAATACGACGGAAGGCTTTGGGATAGCTGGTCCGCTGGCGGGTCTTATCAAGAGGCCCACGGCTCGTTTTCTAGCTGTAGCGGGGCTGGTGGGCGGCGGTCCCACATTCATCGGAACTGTGGTAGGCAGTCTATGGACCTCGGTCTTCACATACGTGCTCTTCCTAAGCCTCGCTGGCGGCGCGATTCTCTATGTCTCGATGCTGATGTACAACTCTGGAAGAAAACAGACAACAAACCAAATCCTCATGATAGGCATCTTCGTCGGACTATGCGCGGGTTTTCTCACCGACTTGATAGTAACGCTGGGAGGAGCCTAGGGAAGATGGACCCTGTATAGCCGAATCCTATCGCCAAAGTCCTGCGAACACACGTTGCCCTTCACCAGCTCCCCATGCTAGTTTTCGCGGATTGGCACACCGATTATCCTTGAGGGTGCTCCGTCCCCATTCTGAAGCTTGATAGGCATGCATATCATCAGGATTCTTTTCCCGACAAACTGTTTCGTCGCTCGGCTGAGGGATTCTATGATGAATATCCCGTTTCCTAGAAGGGCCTTGTGAGCTACAGGGTTTGGTGCGCGGAATTTTTCCACGCTGAGAAAATCGATACCCACGGCCCGGACCCTTTTCGAGACCAAATACTCGGCCGCATTCTCAGTCAGATATGTGTAGTTCGAGCTTACTGGTTCATCGCCCCAATGCTCGCTACAACCTGTATAGCAGACCACTATGTCGTCTTTTGCTATTTTTTCTTCGAGATTCTTCCGAAGGTCAGAACCAGTGATGCCGCTACCGATTGGTTTGCTCGACAAATCACAAACATATGCTTCTCCGACCAGTTTGCTCGGGGGGATCTCGTCTACACCGATTCCGTCTGGAATGAAGTGTCGGGGAGCGTCGATATGGGTCCCTGTGTGTGAGCCGAGTATTAGCTTGGTAAGATTCACTCCATTTTTCTCTAATGTGGCGTAGCTGACGAAGCTAGGAGATGGATCACCTGGATAGATCGGCATACCATTGTGAAGCTCATGTGTCAGGTCGATTGCCCTTTCGAAAAGGTATCGCATGTCGAATTCTGCTGTTGTATGGATCGCCTAATATGTAGAGGGATCGAATTCAGAGGCGAGGACACCTCTACAGATTCGGTGCTGGAGCTCCTTCCACGGTCCGGGTGTGGGGAATCTTAGGTTAGCCTAGCTTTATTAGCATCAGCTTAGTCCCTGAAACCGAGTATCCCACTCGATCGGTAAATCTTACCTTGCGTTTCCCGTGGAAAACTAGTACAAAGGCACAACAGCAGGTTCTGGCCGATGCCCCAGTTCAACAAACCGGGAAGACATTTCCTCTGCGTAGTTTCGTCCTCTGGCTTGGACCAGCACTCATGGTATCCATTGCATACATGGACCCGGGCAACTATGGGACAGACATTGCAGCAGGTGCTGGCTTCAAGTACGATCTCCTCTGGGCTGCTTGGCTTGCTGGAGGCATGGCCATGCTGCTGCAATATCTCTCCGGCAAACTCGGAATTGTCTCCGGTTATTCGTTGCCTGAACTGGTTAGGATGTCACTTGTAAAGCGCAGATACGTTATTCCCTACTGGCTGGCTGCCGAGGCCGCGGCTGCAGCCACAGACCTGGCAGAGTACTTGGGGACGGTGCTGGGGCTAAATTTGCTTTTTGGGGTCCCACTTCTCTACGCGTCAATATTCGGCGCCCTGGATGTCATCCTCCTCCTAGCTATGATGGGCAAGAGATTCCGTCTTATTGAGCAATACTTTGCATTGCTGATCAGCGTTCTTGTCTTTGGGATCCTCTACAATTTGGCGGTGGTCAAACCCGACCTGACACAGACGGCGTATCATTCCGTAGTGCCGTTCTCGTCGACCAACGCCGCCTTCCTGATAGTAGTTGGAATGATCGGCGCAACGGTGATGCCACACGCGCTGTTTGTTCACTCCTGGCTTTCGAAGAACAAGATGGACCTCATGGGGCGAAAGATCAATGGGGGAAACCTAGGCAGTTCAGTCACCGAATCAATGAAACCAACCGCTCATCATCACCCATATTCGACCGGAGAGATAGAGAGAACGAGGAAGTTCCATCTCAAGGAAACCATAATTGCTCTGACAATTGCGTCTGTGGTTAATGCGGGAATACTCCTCATCGCCATACCGCTCTATCCGAACCCGAACGTGACTGTCAGCGATTTTGTCCATGGGATCGGCCTATTATTTGGGCCTGCGATCGCCATTGTTTTCATTTTGACTCTGCTCGCATCGGGGCTCTCCTCGTCGGCGCTTGGAACAATATCGGGACAGGTCATAATGGAGGGTTTGATCGGAAAGCACTGGAATGTATGGGCGAGACGAATAGTAACGAGATTCATCAACGTGTTCCCGACGACGTTTGCAATATTGCTTGGACTCGATCCGCTCAGTTTGCTCGTTTACAGTCAGGTAATTCTCAGTCTCATGATTCCTCTCCCGATGATTCCTCTCGTCTACTACACCTCTAAGAAGAAGTTCATGGCAGGTTTCGTCAATAGAAGGAGCACGTTTGTCCTGGCCATAGTTACTGTCGGTTTGATCCTGGTTTTCAATAGCTTCCTGCTCTACACCATATTCGTCCCATAGTTGTTGTCGTACTATTCGTGGTTGCACTACGAGACGGCCGACGGCCAGGTTAGAAGCTCATCATACTCGTCCCGGATCATCAGCTAGCCTTTTTGAGTTGTTCAATTAATTCCTGTAATTTGCGAACTGTCTGCTCGTGAAGCCCATGTTCGATCTTCTCTGCGTCTTCAATAGCAATTTTCTCAGGAACTCCGATCAGCACGAGTAGGCTTACCAACGTCTGATGACGGTCCTTCATTTTCCGTGCTACGTTCTTTCCCGCCTCTGTTAGAGCCATGCCGCGATATCGTTCGTACGTGATGTATCCTTGCTTGTCGAGCTTCTTGAGAATGTTTGTCACCGTCGGTTGTGAAACACCCATTCGCTCGGCTATGTCCGATGTTGAAGCAAAGCCCTTCTCTGCAACGAGCAGATTGATCATTTCCAGATAGTCCTCCGTTGCCTCCTCCGCCTTTCGAGGCATCACCCTTCGTGGGGTTGTTGCTCTGTTGGAATTGCCGATAGAAGTTGCTCTTGGAGTCGTCCCTAGTCTACCGCCTCATCTAGGGTTGATGGATGACCAAATCCATTGTCCGTGTTGCACGAAAACGTCCTTTGACGACCTATAAGATTTGCTTGCATTCTTAGTTGAAATGTCGGGGTAGGCTCACGATCTGAGACCCTCACTTATCATAATGCAAAGGGCAGTCTTCCTATACCACAGGCAAAAATAACGAGCGTTCCCCTTCATGTTGGAGCGGGGCAACGTGTCAGGAGCTGTCAGGAACGCGGAAGATAGGGACCAGTTGCTGGCGGGGAAGGAGAGCCGGAATTGGGTGGTTAGAAATGTTAGTTGGCTAAAGTCGTTCATCAGAATATTTCTGGGAATCGTATGGCTAATCGATGGTTACCTCAAGTTCTCGCCAGGACTGGTCGACTCATTTCCCGACCTTGTTAGGAGGGCCGGTGAGGGCCAACCGACTTGGCTTCAACCCTGGTTCAATTTTTGGTCCGGTGTTACAACAGGGAATGCGGCTCTGTTCGTATACTCGACCGGAGTGTTGGAGGTCGCGCTTGGCGTAGCCTTGGTCCTAGGTTTCATGCGAAAGATTGCCTATCTTGGGGGAATAATTTTCAGTCTATTCATATGGGCTATTCCGGAAGGCTTCGGAGGACCATACGGCCCTGGCTCCACAGACATCGGAACAGGAATCATCTACAGTTTCGTATTCCTTTCACTCGTCATCATAAACACCATCTCTGGTCCCAGCAAATACTCCTTGGACTTCTTAATCGAACTGAAATATCCCTTTTGGAAACGGCTTTCGGAATTCGGTTAGGGCGAAAGCGCAGGGCCGTTTTGGTCTGCAGCCCATGCGTAGAATACACTGGAATGCAAGAAAAATGGAGAAGTTTGAGGAAGCTTAGACTTTGTTGAGGAGGGCCTTTACGACGTCTTCCGGGCCCTTGTAGTTGCTGTCAGGGAGAGACTTGGCGACGAAGTCCTTGTCGATTGACGGGACGTCCGACATATTGTTGCAGGCTGCCATGACTTGTGTCTTGTTCGCCGGGTACTTGATGTGGTGCTTAATGTGTTCTAGTTCTGTTTTCAGATTACTCATGCGGCCCGCCGTGCTGTGAGATAGATAAGAACCTTCTTCGCTAGAGGGTTCTTTCCTGAATTTTCCTGGCTAATCTGATTAGCGGGACCAGTGAGCAACTTGTAGACTCCAGCGTGCTACTCGATAGCCGCAAGTGGATGAACAGTTCGACCTGACAGAGATGAGTTCGCAATCCAAGACTTTCGATTTTGTCAAGCCGCTTGAACTGGCCCCGAAGCCTAGGGACAAGGGATGATCGAGATCCGGGGACCGTACTACACCTCTGTAAGCTACGGGTACCTGAAGGATCTCCTTGATGATTGAAACGCAAGGAATGAACTCGTGAAAAGTAATTAAACTCTGAAGACCAACAGAATTTCATGAAACCTGCACCGAAGGGCGCGCAGAAGTCCGCCAAGAGCACCACCGCGACCAGAAAGAAGTTCAAGGGATTCACAGACGAGGAACACGGCGCGATGAAGGAGCGCATCCGAGAGCTGAGGGCGGACAAGGGGGACGGGGAAAGTGCCGTGCTCGCGAAGATCGCCGAGATGCCGGAACCGGATCGCACCATGGCCAAGCGGCTCCATGCTATCATCAAGGAAAGCGCGCCAGCCCTCTCGCCGAGACTCTGGTACGGGATGCCCGCGTATGCCAAGGACGACAAGGTCGTCTGCTTCTTCCAACCAGCGCAGAAGTTCAAAACGAGGTACGCGACGCTCGGCTTCAACGACAAGGCGAACCTCGACGAAGACAACATGTGGCCAACCGTCTTCGCGCTGAAAGGGTTGACTGCCGCAGAAGAGACAAGGATCACCGCGCTCGTGAAGAAAGCAGTGAGGTAAGGACCGAGCTCGCCACTAGGCCCCGCCCTAAGCAGCATCGTGAACGATATTCTCTGGAATATCAGCGTACTTTACAGAGATGACATATTCGCTCAGCTCTTCTGCAATTCCCATCTCCGTGGCCTCGGACCTCGGCTGTCTCTAGATCGTTTTGTCTAGCTGACCACTCTTTGTACCTCTATGGTGCACTTTGTAGCGATTCCGGCGATGACGCCCAAGGCGGCAAGCCAAGGCGCTAAGGCCAAGGTCGCGACGGCACCGGCTGCGCCCCATGTGAGGGGAATCGATAGGACTACCTTCCCCTGATCATCCTTGATGATCACTCTTTTCACTGTTGCATCCCTAGTTAATTCCTTGAACTTCTCAAGGAGTTTTTCCGATGAGACTTGGAAGACTTCTTTCTTTAGCCCAACTTGAGTTCCACAAGAGAAGCAGAACTTTGCGCCCGCGGGCAGTTCAGTTCCGCACTCTAGACACTTCACCATTCTTGTCACTGAGCGTTGGTGGGGGTATTTTGCTCTGGATAATTAGGAACTGTGTACACAATGTAACGGGTCCATCTATCTAGACTTCTACACGAATGGGTCGAGGCTTTCTAGCTGTCGATGTTGAGGGCAGTTCTGGTAGGATCTTCCTGTTGGGTCGTGCATCTCAGATATAGTCAACTCGAGTTCTGAGTGTAGGCGCCGCACCTAAATAGCAACTAGGAGACTATCCGTTTGGAGAAGAAAGCGTTGGCAGTAAGCACTCTAGGAAAACAGAGTCCCAGACACGAGTCAAGCTTGCGTTTCCAGAGAATATTGGCTGCCGTGGACGGTTCTGAAGGCTCGGCCAAAGCTTCGGAGGTCGCAGCGGATCTATCGCAGAAATTCGACGCCCAGCTCTTCATACTGAACGTGTTCCGAGGCTACCCGGAATACATGACCATGTTTCCCTCTGCTCCATCTCCGTCTGGGGAAGCCATCCAAGCTTACGAAGAGTACGCAAGAAAGGCTGCTTCGGAAGTGGTAGGACGGGCCGTATCAGTGGCTGAGAAGAGAGGCGTGAAGGCGAAACCCAAGACCAGCGAGACAATCGGCTCGGTGGTTCAGACAATAACCGACTACGCGTCCGCTGAGAAGATCGACTTAATTGTAATGGGGACAAGGGGAATGGGCGGGTTCAAGAAAATGCTCCTCGGAAGTGTTTCGAGTGGCGTCGTCACACACGCTCAATGTGCAGTTCTAGTAGTGCGATGAGGGTCGCTTGAATCCAACAGCGGAGGTCTCAACTCGATTGCCCGTGTACATAGTTGGCCTTGACGACAATGATATCGAGTCCTCCCTAGCCAAGACAAAATTCCAAAGATCAATAGAATCTCTCAGCCACGTTTACCCTGACATCGGGGAGGCTAGAGCCACCGTCAGGGCCTGCTCGAAAGGGAAGGAGAGGAAGCATTTCGAGGTTCATGTGTTGATAAGAATGCCCAAGCACCAGGTCGAGTTTAGAGAAGAGGGCTGGTCCATTGAAGAGGTCTTCGAAAATATAGGCTTGAAAATCAAGAGGCTCATGACCAAACCCCGAGACAGCCCGTCTCGACGTCGCCTGCCAGCAAGGGCCGAAAGAGCAGTCGCCAGGTTCTAGGCGGTAAGCACGTGACCTCGCTTTACCCGAAACTCTATCTTCCGATCTTCTAGCTCTAGATTCCTTCAAATGCCCTCTAGCCCACGTACTCGACGAGCAGTTCACGCGCTGAACCATCATGGTCGAAAGAAAGAGCTGAACCTAAAGGACTTCTATCCAACTCGATCTAGCAACGCCCGCAAGGGCGACTTTGGCCGGGTCGTCGTTTGCGGAGGCAGCGACCGGTACGCGGGCTGTCTAGCCTTCAACTCACTGGCCGCGTTGCGAGCTGGAGCGGATCTAGCAATAGTTGTCGCACCTCGCCGAGCCGCGGATATCGTTGCGGGATATTCTCCAGATCTCATAACAGTGCCCTGCGATTCGCCATTCCCGGACCCGAATATCGCGATTGAATTGCTTGAGAATGCTGATTCACTGGTCATGGGATGCGGGGTAACAAGGACCTCGGAGTCACATCGGGCTCTTCTCGACATCATCCAACGGTGCAAGACCCCAATGGTTCTAGACGCTGAAGCCCTCCACGCCATAGCCGCTAGTCCAGATACGATCAAGGGAAAGCAAGCACTCCTCACACCAAACGCGGGAGAATATCAGGTTCTTTCAGAGAGGCCATGGCCTGAAACCATCGATGGGAGGAGAACTGCAGTCCAAACTCTCGCAAAGCAATACAAGTCCACAGTTATTGTAAAAGGGGGCATCGACTTCATCTCCGATGGGGAGAGAGTTCACCTCGACACTGCCGGATCGCCTTACATGACCAAAGGGGGCTATGGTGATCTTCTTGCGGGGGTCGCTGGTGCCCATCTTGCGAGAGGCCGTTCCTCTTACGATGCGGCCAAAGTGGCGGCGTTCATTGTCGGGAAGGCCGGAGAACTTGCGGGTGCTTGGTTTGGGGAGAGCGTTCTGGCGAGTGATGTGCTGTCACACATTGATTTGGTAGTCCGTTCGCGTTGAGGTCCCAACGGGTCATTCGTTCATATGGACATGTGACTTCCTAATCTCATCGAGTGCGATGATTCACGGATCTTGAGTTTTTCAGGGGCAAGCCGCCGCTTGACGTGGAAGCAATTGCGGAATGCATCGAATGCCTTTCACAGCTCGCCGCGATCTGGAGGAAGTTCGGGAATTGGACTCTAACCCGCTGCTCGCCTTCGAGAAGGGTTGCATGGCCGTTGGGCACGCGTGATAATCAGTTCTGCCTCCGAAGATCACGCGAGCTTTCCTCCTAGAAATCGCCCATAATCAGCCCCGATCCCGATTCCAAGCCCGCGAATTCTAGAACACGATATTCCACGCTTATCCCAAGGGAATCCACGGGGATCGAAAATGGCCTGATAAGGCGATAACGCGCCGGTCTGAAGCAAACAAACCCAGAATCCAGCCCCAGACAGAAACACCCCACAGAGAAAATTCAGGCAGATTGCTCAAACGCTTCCATGACGCAAGAGTGGTTCCCGAGCCCGAGGGTCTATGACAAGCCTAAGAAAGGGAAGTAGCCAGGTAGGCAGGGCAGGCTAATGTCGCTTAACATCGGGAGAATAATTGGGATTCCCGTCAGAATCCACTACACCCTCTGGTTCGTTCTTCTCCTAATCGCTTGGTCACTTGCTGAAGGTTACATGCCTCAGCATTATCCTACCCTTGATAGGACCACCGACTGGGCAATAGGAATCGTCTCCGCCATCATCCTCTTCGTCTCAGTCTTCCTCCACGAACTCTCCCACTCATACATCGCCAAGAAAAACGGCCTACCAATCAAGAGGATCACACTGTTCTTCTTCGGTGGAGTCTCAGAGATGGGCGAGGAGCCGAAGAATCCAGCGCTGGAAGTTCGCATGGCAGCCGCGGGACCTCTCACAAGCTTTCTCATTGCAATCGTCTTGGGTGGTGCATGGTCTCTTACGGTATTAGTAAACGGACCAAACCCGGGCCCGTTGACTCCGATCATTGCAACCCTCTGGTATGCAGCGCTTCTCAATGGAGTTCTCGGCGGGTTCAACCTAATCCCGGCTTTCCCGTTGGATGGAGGCAGAGTGCTGCGCGGGAGCCTTTGGAATCGGTCGAAGAACCTCCTCAGCGCCACAACGAACGCGACGCGAGTTAGCGAAGCGATCTCCTTGTTGATGATGGCCGTCGGACTATTCTTCGTCGTCTTCGGCGATTTCGTCAATGGATTATGGATAATTTTCCTAGGCTGGTTCATACGATCCGGCGCTGAGACAAGCTTGAGACAAACCAGATTGACAGAGTCTCTTGCCGGCGTCAGAGTAGGCGATATCATGACCAGAGAACTACTCTCCGTATCTCCTGACGCAACCGTCCAGCAGCTCGTCTCCGACTACTTCCTCGTCCATCCCCACGGAGGCTACCCCGTCATCTCAAACGGAAAACTGCTCGGGGTTGTCACAATGTCCTCGGTCCGGTCCATTCCTCGTGAGAAGAGAGATTTTGAGAGGGTTAGCCAGGCAATGGTTCCGTTCGAAAGAACGATAACTGTGAATCCGACGACCTCAGCCATCGACGCTTTGCAAATAATGGCGAAGAATGGAGTAGGCAGGCTTGTTGTCATGGATGGAGACAAGATTGCCGGAATGGTTACCCGCGGAGACCTAATGAAGACCATGAAGGCAAGACAAGAACTGGGAATGTGGGACCTCAGCCACTCCTGACTGGGCCTGAACTGAGAAACATGACGCGAAACATTAGAGCCTTGTCGGCAACTAACTGACAGAGTCTACTTGCTGACTCGCGCTAGTGGGCGGAGTTTTTCTTCTCGGACTTTCTCCGCACCTTCAATGTCCTGCTTGTCCCATTTTTTTACCCATTCGGCGAGGTCGCCGAGAAGAGCATGTAGCTCGATCCCCTTCTTGGTGAGGGAGTATTCTACTCTTGGCGGAGTCTCGGGGTAGACTTTTCGCTCGATGATCTTTCTCTGGTCCAGCTCGTTCAGCCTCTCAGCGAGGCTCGTCGCGCTAATCCCTGATATCCGCCGCTTCAGCTCGTTGAATCTTGCCGGCTCTTTGAGACCAAGAGCATGGATAACGGGAAGTGTCCAGACCTTCGTAAGGTCGTTCCAGGCAGAATGTAGCAGCTTGCACTCGTCGGATTGCTCTTTTGTTATGTCTTGGTTAACCTGGGTTGACTTACTCAACTAACTAATACCCACTTAGTTTCCCTGGACTACCAAGTATATAAGTGTGACTAACCCCTAGATGATTCAGACATGATGCGACACAAAGACGGTGTCAGGGGCTTCACCGAGAAAGAATTCAGATACCTTATGGAGAGAAGCCTGGCAAGAATCGCCTTCGTCTGCGAAGACTCCCAACCACACATCGTTCCCGTAATCTACGAGTTCGACGGACGCTACCTCTACCTGAGCGGCTGGAATCTGAAATACAGCCCAAGATTCCAGGACTTGGATGAGGAAAAGATCACTCTTCTGGTTGACGACCTGGAATCAGCCAACCGACTAGTTCCCCGTGGGATCGAGGTCACGGGGCTAGTTGAGACAAAGGAGAAAGACGACAAGCTATACCTCAGAATCACACCAGTAGGAAAAACAAGCTGGGGACTCTAAACATGACAACAACATTGTCCGCCCTAGAGAACCAGGTTACCGAAGCAGTCGAACGGCTAAGCGAAAGCGTCGTCAGCATAGACAGCGTACGGGTCACTAGAGACTTTCGTTATGGTCTCGTACCAATCGAAGGAAAAGGCTCCGGACTAATAATCGACCGCAGCGGATATGTCATTACCAACAACCACGTAATCGATGAATCTACCAGAGTCCAGGTTCATCTGAAAGACGGTAGAACATTCCTCGGTGAAGTCGTCGGCTCAGACGCCTCCACCGACATCGCGGTAATCAAAGTGGACGCGAATAACCTTCCCGCAGCCAGCCTAGGCGACTCAGAGAAACTGAAAGTAGGACAAATAGCCCTCGCCATCGGCAACACCCTCGGGCTCCAAGGAGGACCAACAGTCTCTATGGGAGTCGTAAGCGCTCTAGGACGGCCCCTGCCCGGCACAGACTTCATCTTCGAAGGACTCATCCAAACCGATACCGCCATCAATCCTGGAAACAGCGGCGGACCCCTCGCCGACATAGGTGGAAACGTGATAGGAATGAACACGGCAATGATTCCATTCGCCCAAGGAGTAGGCTTCGCCATCCCGGTCAACACGATGAAATGGGTCGTGCAGCAGATCCTCGAAAAAGGACGAGTCATCCGCCCATGGCTTGGAATATCAGGAGCCAACATGAATCAGGCGATCGCGCGAAGGTACGACCTCCCAGCAGATTCAGGAGTCTTAGTGGTTGAGGTTGACTCGCGAGGACCAGCTTACGAGGCAGGAATGCGAGTCGGCGACGTGATAATACAAATCGGGTCCCACCCAGTCAAACAGATGAAGGACATCCTGATGGCACTGTCGAAACTTGCTATAAAGGAGGAAGTTGAGGTGGGCTTCATACGGCTCAACGCAAAACGAAAAGCTTTACTGAGATTGAAGGAATCACCTATAGCAGTGTCCGCCTCAAGGGAAGGGTAGAATAGTAGCATGGCCTTAATCGATCTCAGCCAGATAGTCAACCTCGTCTACTTCGCCTCATTCTTCATGATCTTCTTCTACGGGCAACGCCTGCAAGTACAATGGCAGCTCGTCAGCGTCAAGCGAAGCCTCGGAAAACTGGAGAGAAGCAAAACCGCTGCTCGCCAGAAATTTGTGGACTCGATATCCCGATTCCAGATGGACAAGAAAACGGTCGAGACCAAAATTGACAGACTCAACAACTCATTCACTATAACCCCGGTGAGCCTCGATCCCTCCGGAATAGTCGGAAAACTAGAACACGTTCTGGATACCTATGATGATCACTTGAAAATGGAAGTGAAGGCCATTGCTCCTAACGCTACCGAATCCGATGTAAACACTCTAAGTAACCAGCTTGAGATCTCAATTGGCTTAGACGGCATGTTCCGCCTGGTTCGCCACTTCTACCTCCTCGCCAAGAAGACCGGAGGAATAATGGCCCTCGCCCAGCTCCAGATGGCCCTACCAATGATAATGGAAGAGGCCGAAGCCTACGGCGCCGCCATAGACGCTTTCGCGAAAGCCCAGCCCATAGGAGACGGAGTCGGACCCCTGGTCGTAAGTCAGATCACGGCTGGACGACAAGGAAACGAGCTAGTCAAAGACACAATGGTCTACGACGTCGACTTTGAAGGTCGACGAGTCTGGGTTGTCCGAGCAAAGGGTCCAGGAGGAAACGTCGGAAAACCAGGTCTCGCAGTTGAGAAACTGATCCAAGAATCAGGACCCATAGGACTTGTAGTCACTGTCGATGCAGCCTTGAAGTTCGAAGGAGAACCTAGTGGGGACGTAGCTGAAGGGATTGGTGCCGCAATCGGCGGGCCTGGTACAGAACGATATCACATTGAGGCTAGCGCTTCGAAGAACCAAATTCCCCTCTTGGCAGTCGTTGTGAAAATGTCTTCAAAGGAAGCAATATCCTCGATCACACCGCTGGTCAAGACAGGGGTCGACGCTGCGGTCAACAGGGTCCAGAACGAGATCAGATCAAAATCCAAGCCCGGCGACAGCATCATTCTGGTTGGTGTGGGAAACACCATCGGCGTTCCCTAAGAACAACGTCGATTGTGAACAACTTCCTTTGAGTGCGTAGGGAGACAAATTGTCCCAATTCGCAGGCAAGAAACACATCAGCGTCGAAACATACCGGAAGACTGGAGCGCCTGTTCGCACCCCAGTGTGGTTCGTCGAAGAGAACGGAGAATTGTTCGTTCGCACTGATTCCGATACTGGAAAAATAAAGCGCATCCGCAACAATCCACGAGTTCGTGTCGCCCCCTGTAACATGCGAGGCACTGTCAAGGGCACGTGGGTCGACGGGGAAGCTCGAATGATCGAACCGGAATCCTCCAAACACATCTTTTCCCTTCTAAGGAAGAAGTACGGGATGCCCTACAGACTCATCAGGTTTACCGAACGGTTCAGCAGAAGCAAATCCAAGCCAGTCGGCTTGGCAATCCGGATGACCTCTTGACTCCTTAGCCTGCAGTCCTCAACAAACTCGCCCATTATCAGCCCTGATCTCGAATCTGGGACTCGCACCCTAACTCTCCCGAAATTCGTGCGGCATTGTCGCCATCTTTCCACTGTCATCCCAGGCAGGATTATGCCCCGAATCGCCTGTATCGCCCATTATCAGTGCCAGACAGGAAATTGTTTCTAAAAAAAGGGGGGTCTTAGTGACTCGACCTCGCGTCGCATGAGTGATCAGTTCGGACACGATGCTGAAACTAGACTGACACGAAACACAGGCTACCTAGATGAGCCAGCTTTGTGTCTGCTTGGAGCTGCGAGCCCTATTCTAGGGTTCGGTAATCTTGATCGCTTGAACCGGGCACTGGATCTCGCATGCCCGACAGAAGATACAGTCCTGCTCTCTGGCCGGATCGGCTTTCCAGTTCGCCAAAGGTGCCTTACCACTATCATTGGTAACGCCCTTGTCCATCTTCTCCTGTTCGCCTGGAAGCTCCATCCGGTCGAACACGTTGACAGGGCAGACGGTTATGCAGATACCGTCCGCGATGCAAATGTCGAAGTCCACACCCACGTTACTCCCGTGGACCCCATACTCTTTACTTACTCCGTTCTTGTAGAGGACCTTGTGCTGAATATGCGTCTCTTTTGTAGGCCACTGATTTGGAAAACTAGCGTCCTCGATGAGCTTCCGAACGTTCCCATCCGACAAGGCTGAATCCTTCCTCATGAGCCATGTGAACGGCATATAAAACCGTTGAATGCAAATTGTATGGTGACACACGCTCTCTCCCCGGTCATGTAAGAAACCAGCTCGCGCTAGTCTGCACCACCCAAGAATGTTCCTAGAGTATCGTTGCCCCCATTCCATTCCCATCGGCTAGAAACAATCAAAGAACTTCATGGACGCAACGTCTCCCCACAGTCCCGGAGAAGGTAAATCCCTGTTACAACATACGTATCCACTCGCCTCCCGGCATACTCAGTTCTAGGCCACTATCCAATGCGCACTCAGATCTCCACCCTATTCCACGAAACCGTGAACGACTGTTTTCGAAACGCACTCGATGGCATGGGACCGACAGTCCGCGATGTCATCTATGATCTACTTGCAAAGAAAGGAATTGAGCAGTCGGAAATATCGTCCCGCTTTGACGATGTCTTCGTGGTCTTGACAGACTCTCTCGGGGCAAGCGCCCGCGTCCTCATCTACAGAACAATGACGCTGTTGTGTCAGGAATACCAGATGCGAGCCGACTTCAACTACCAAGACTCTCTCAGAGACAGAATGATACTACTCAGAGATCGAGTAGTCGTTGACCATCTCTATCCGAAACGAGTACAACGAAACGATCCAATCTTCTCAACGCCTAGCAACACTCAACTAAATCAGAATCCGGGCGTAGCAATTAGACGCGGAGAATAGAAAGCACCGAAATCCGCTGGCTCGCTAGCACGAGTCTTGAGCCTCGTAGCCAACTCGTTCCCTTCTCCGACTCAAGCTGCTAGAGGTAAACCCACCTGAACTAGTGTCTAGTGTGAACATGGCAAGCTTTGCCAGTTCTTCTCCAGTTCGAAAGTGGTTTAAGACCGATATCCCAATGGCGTTCCACGCCGGGATGGCTGAGTGGTTAAAGCGACGGCCTCGAGATCTCAAGAGTTAAGGGCCAGGACACGACAGCCGTTGGGCGTCACGCCCTCGTGGGTTCGAATCCCACTCCCGGCGCCTGAAGCTAATGATAGAAACGGAACGCTTTCAGACGATCTATCTGTCCGACAGGTCTATTCTTTCTTGAACTTGTTCCAGAAGTGCTGTTTGTGCTTGGCAATTCTAGCCGCCTTCTCAACCCCAGCATCAATCTCCGCAGTGTCAGACTGTCCGGCTTGATCTTCTGAGGCTCCCTGCGACGTGCCAATGGCCGATTTCGAGTCCGTCGAGCCTCCTCCAGTACCTGGTTTCACTTCTCCCTTCAGCTCTGCTCCACCGTCAAGCTCTTTCAAGTCCACTTTTGGCCTTTCAGCTTCTCCATCACCTGTTTCGGCGAGGGAGATTTGGAACTCGCACTCCGCCGCGCCCTGCGACATACATCGGATTTCTTTTGCCTGAACTGTCTTGTCAAGTACCTCGGCAAATATTCCAGCTAGGAACCCGCTCGTGAATATGCAGTTCGGTTCTTCCGAGGACCCGTTCTCCGTGGCTTCAAAGCAGTTGGCTACGACTATGTTTGCGCTGCTTTTGTCGAAGTCGAGCCCGTTGATCTGTATCTTGCCCAGTCCAAGGTTCGTGTCCTCCAGCGCAGAGTGAACCAGGTTTTCCAGACTCTGCCTGCTTTGCTCGCCTGTGGACCCAATACTCTCCCTGAAAATACTCCCCTCGTGCACACCTATCCCACTAGCCAAGTAGGAAAGGAACGGTGCTGACTGATCTCCGACTAGTCGTTCGAGAGCTTCCCGCATAATCCGGATAACATCTCTCCTTAGAATGATCATTTTCTGTCCGAAAAAGGAGACTTCTCCTCTCTTGTCGTTGAAGCGGAGCTGGTTCACTGATCCGACAAGTCTTCGAAGGTCATAACCGGTAGAGCGCTTGGGTTCAGTTTGCAATCTTTGTTGCTCCTGCTAATTCTCTCTCCAATGTTTCCACCGCCTCAACTATTTTCTTGGCAAAAGCGGAATTGGGATTATCTATGACGAATACGGATCTGCTCAGGTTGTTGATAACGTCCAGCTGAAACTCGAAGGCTTGCAAGAATCGTGACCTGAACAACTGGGATAGTTCCTGGCCGACCTTTACCGCGTCCTTGATCCGGACTCCGGGCGGAATCATGTTCAATGTGAGGAAGGTAGGCTTCTCGAATGTTTCCGCCAAGAGGACCATCACAGCAGTCCCGAACAAGTCCTGCTGGTCAACCCTTGACACTAGAACAAGAGCATCGCAACAACCCATCGCAAGAACAGTATCATTCTCGACCCCGGGATGAGTATCAACGATGATGTAATCGAGCTTATTCTGCTCGCCAACCTTCTGTATAGTATCCTGAAATATCTCGACTTCCAGACCCGACTTTAGCAGACGAAGCATATCCTCTACCTTGTTGCTTGCGGGGCAGAAGAACAGTCCTCCTTTCTTGAGGTTGAACCTCTCTGTCAGGTCTATCACGACATCCGCCGGGGTTGCATCTCCCAGAAAGATGTCTGTGAGCGTTGCCTTGATCTCGCTCTTCTTCAAGCCGAAAAGCACGTGTAAGCCCGGTCCGGACAGGTCGAGGTCCATGACTCCAACTCGGCGGTCCCTGGCGAGGACGGCCGCAAGGTTCGCAGTCAGGGTTGTTTTTCCGGTTCCTCCCTTGAAAGAGTGAACAGCAATTACCTTGGTCATTCTTTATCCTTCTTCAACTGGTCCCTCACAGACTGAAAGAACTCTTGGTTCTCAATCCTGCCTGCTTCGGCCTTGACAGCCTCAAGGTCAATCTTCAACCTCGCATGCGTCACCTTGTGTCTCCTGAAAGCCAGGAAGACACCGATCAAGAGAGCCGCGATTAGTGCTGCAAGGATTCCGAAATAGTACAATGGAAAAGATACATTACTGCTCGATTGGATGGGTTGGACGGTTATTGGGTTGGACGTCACAGATTTGGTGGACCCACTGTTGTCGTGCAAGGTCACAGTAATCGTGTAGGTCGCCGAAGACACTCCGCTCGCCAATGAGTAGGTGTGACTGTCCGTTGTTGGAGGGCCAGATATCGTGTCAGTGGTTCCATCACCCCAATTCACAGTCGTAGTGGCAATCGTCCCATCCGGGTCTGAGGCTGAAATCGTAAGGATTACCGCCTGTCCAGATGTGGCAGTCGTCGAGGATTGCGTTAGCGACACAACGGGAGGTCTGTCTGTGATAGTTACCGTCTGGGTATCCACTGCGGTTGAGCCGCTGTTGTCCGTAACGTTGAGTTTCACAGAGTATGTACCGGCGATGGAGTAGCTGTGAGCAGGGGTGGCTCCTGATCCTGTGGATCCGTCGCCGAAGGTCCACGCATACCCCGTGATGCTCCCGTCGGGGTCAGAGCTAGCAGTCCCATTGAAGCTAACTGAGGCTGATGTGAGAATAGTTCCGCTCGTAAACGTGAAACTAGCGGTTGGGATCCTGTCCTGCAACTGGATAGTCTTCGTAGCTTTTCCAGAATTTGCTGGAGATGTTGAGTCGGCCCCGGACACCGTCAATGACCACAAACCTCCAGGCTCGTTGCCTGGCGTGTATGTTCCGACCCAGAAGTTGAGGGTTGAATCGAAGACAAACTGCGTAATTGTATCATTGTGTCCGCCTCCTGAGAATAGGAGGAATGCGAATGCTTGGCCTGATTGAGCCGTTAGTTCGGTTAGGTCAGGGTATTGGATTGTGGCATTGAACCTGATCTGTTCGCCTATTGCAAAATAAGACTTGGAAGTAATCGTGATTGCGAGGGTAGCAACCTGGAGTTGGGGCGAGGTCTTTACCGGCGCGAGACTCGGGCCCGTGTTTCCGAATCCGTCATCAAACCCATTGATCCCCAGTGACGCGGTCCATGTGCCTGTTTGGTTAGTCGGAAAAGTCTTGTAGGTTGCGTTGAAGGTCTGGGCGACGCTGTCGTAGACTGCTGTAAGCGATACGGTGCTTCCACCTGGACTTGTCAGAACTATTAGGGCTGTTCCGGTGTCAGCGTACTGTCCGTTTGGGTAGGATGACTTGAAAGAGAACGACATCCTCTCCGTTCTCTGATACGAAGTCTGGCTAGACGTTAATGTCGGAATTGACATTGAGGCGGCTCTTACAAGGAAACCTTGAGCGTCTGCGGGGCTCTTCGCTGTGCTTTTGCCTGTTACTGTGACCACGTAGTTGTCGAGGACCGCGTTTCTAGGAATGTTCCAGGAGTCTGTGACCAGTCCTGCAGACGAAGCTGTAGCTGTATCGTTGAGTACTACTGTCGAGGTTGTCTGCGTTCTGATGATTACAGCTGCTGTCTCTGAGGCATTGTATCCACTGGCTCTAATTCCTACTGTTTGCGTTCTTTGATATTCGGTGTAGTCGGTGAGAATGAAGTAGAAGCCGTTCGGTGTTACGGCGACGGGGTTGCTGACAGGCGGAGGACTGGCCTGATTGACCCACCCGACGTATTGTCCTACGAGGTTGTTCTTTCCGACCCCGACAAATGCCGTGCTCGGATATGCAAGGGGTAAACCAAATTGGGTTTGGCCGGGGAAGGTCGTATAGCTCTCCAAGCTGGAGCCCCACACTTTTGTCGAAGGATCCCGAACGTAGAAGTTGAACTGGTAGGTCGTGCTGGGAAGCGCTCCTGAGACACTCAGGATCAGGTTGATCGTGTATCCTTCTTGAGATATGAACGGCAACGGCGTAAGCGTGTACTGTGTCCCGGTTGTGGGAGCGTGGACCACAGCCAGACCTGCGAAGACAAGTGTGCTGAGGGCGGAGAGAACGAATAGGACAGCGTACCCAGTCGCTTTGGCTTGTGGCACCTGACTGCTCCCCGCGAAACAGAACCTGTCGAACGAGAACCAACACGGGACTAAAGTGTCACGTAACTTCGAATGAGAGCCGAAGGTACCGAGTTGCCTCTGCGAACCCAAGCGACTAGATGCTTCAGCGTACTGAACCGTTCGACAGAGAACCAGCTAAGCCTTCGAAGAAACCAATAAAGGGACCTATCTCAGTGATGAGGATTGATTGTGTCAAACACTATGAAACTCGATGATGATGCAAGGAAAATCCTCGAAGGCAAGAACTTCATCTTCCTCGCAACCGTGAACCCTGATGGCTCCCCTCAAGTCACTCCTACGTGGGTCGATACCGACGGTCGCTACGTGCTCATCAACACGGCGGTGGGTCGAATCAAGCATAGAAATATCAAGAAGAATCCACAGGTTGCTCTTGCGATAACTGAACAGGGCAATCCCTACAAGCTTGTCATGATAAAGGGACGTGTCATCGAAGAGGTAACTGGACACGTAGCGGAGGATCACATCGACAAGATGGCAAAAAAGTATACTGGTGCGGAGAAATATCAGAACAGGAGACCTGGTGAGAAAAGAGTCCTCTTGAAGATCGAGCCGCACCACGTTTCCCGCATGCGATAGACGGGCCCAGGAAGACTAGCCAATAGCCAAGCGTCGACCTTTCCCGAGACCCGGCCCGTAGCTGGGAAATCCGTTCTGCTACACGGGCTCACGTATGAAACTGAACGGATTCGCAGCGACTTCCGGAGAAGTCCAGAGGTGCAAGGGTTTGCACTTTGGAGTGTTAGGTGACTTCTATGACGCGTCCGGTCTGGGCCTGGTATTGGTACCGTATGATTCTCTTTACGCAGTCTCCGTTCCAGCACTGGTAGACCCTGTCGCCGTTGGAGAAGAGTTCTCGCATGATCATGGGCTTGCCGCATCCGACACAGTGGAAAGCTCCTGATCGTCGCTCGTCGAGCAGAAGACGGAGATCTATACCTCTAGTATCCGCTTCTTTCTTCATATACTGCCGATAGGTGAGAGTGAGTGCCTGCCAGTAAGCGGCGTTTTGAGGGGTGGTCTCGTACTCGAAATTGCGACCTGCTACGACAGGCGGGCTGTAGCCTTCCGCGACATAAACCGGGTTCTTGGAGTAGGGCACTTTTATCCGTGGGCCGCCGCTAGGCGGGGCAGAATGACTAGTCGGGATCGAGTGGGAATTGTCATGATGAACGGGAGGATGCTGGGTAG
>VBBT01000120.1 GCA_005881695.1 Candidatus Bathyarchaeota archaeon
TAGATTCCTGCCGACGCCTAGGGAATACAGCGCTGTCTGTGATATTCTCTGGATATACAAATGCGCTCGGTGATAGAAAACTCTTATATTCGCTGTTGAGAGGTTACAGCCTATCTCGCAAATTCGCGAGCGGAAAAAACAAAAAAGGAATCAACATGAACAATCGTAAGAATATTAGACTCTTAGCCATATCAGCTATCCTAATACTATTCGCACTACCCATAGGCAGCGGTCTCTATCCGCGCGTCTACGCTGTAACCACAAACCTCCTCGGAGTTGCATGCGGTTACGGTGCCTCGACCGGTGCATTCCCCACACCCATCACTACAAAGGACGGCACAGGCATTGCCAGCACTTCTTGCGACTGGGCCGGTGATATCGACGGCGACGGTGCCTTCGATCCTCTAGTCGCCGACAATCCCACTCTCCTACCCGCAGGCTCGGGCGGTGGCTTCACCGCTGACATCGTCGTCAACAACCTCAACACCATGCTCAACGGGTTCGACATCACCATAAACTATGATACCAACACTCTCAACGCTCAAGCCATAGATCAGAGTGGTCTGGTGTTCGGTGGAAACGTTGGCTGTCCAGCCGCGAATCCACAATGCACTCTGACCACCGTGACCGAGATCAACCAGGGTATCGGCGAGGTTCGACTCGCCCAGGCCCTGTTGGCCTCGTCCGTTGGACCCAGCGGAATCTGCAACACCACTGCAAATCCGAACTGTCAATCTGCTAACCAGGTGTTGTTCAGGATACGCTTTGATGTTGTTGGCGCCGGATCTGGCGCGATCAGCTTCACGGCCCACATCCTGACGAACCCCAATGCTGTTGCCCACACCGCTCAGGACGGAGCACTAAGCACCAACGCTCTCTTCAGTCTAATCAACAGCCAGTCTACGGTCGCCGCGTTCATCGTCTTCTGGAGTTTCGCACCCAATCCACCGGTTCCGGGTTCGCCTATAACCTTCTCAGCGACGGCAGGTTGTGCCTATTGCACTGGAACTCTGATGTTCAGCTGGGACTTTAGTAGCGTTGACTCGCCTACCTATGTTGCAAAGGTTGACGCGACCGGGTCCTCCGTGACCGTCACCGCACCACCCACGGTGATAGGCCGTGTGACATTGACCGTTAGCGACGGAGCTCACAAGGCATTCGCCACTCGCGGTCTACCTCTCACTGCTGCTGCGACTCCACCGGCTAGCACAGGTACCGGAACTGCTTCGGCTCCCTTCACAGCGACGTGGGTTGGTGGCACTCCTCCCTATACGGGATCGTGGCTGTTCTGTCCAGGAAGCGCCTCTGTCACGAGTGTCTGCAGCAACCCAACCGTTCCTGTAACCACAAACGGTCAGTCGAGCACTGTTCCAGCCGTTACATTCAATTTCGCGGGCAGCTACAATACCGCATTCACCATCTCTGACCCGGTGGTCGTCCATAACCTCTACACAGTAACAGGCACGCCAGCAGCGTACACTGTGGCTGTCACCTGCAACTGTACGAAAACAATTGAGGCCGGTGCTGCCATTACCTTCAACGCGGCTGTAACCTATGCTTCCACATATCCGACCCAGTTCCAATCTTCACTCTTCAGCTATGCGTTCGACTTCGGCGACGGATCTTCTCAAACGGTCTCTGGCGGCTTGACTGCCTCTGCAACCCACACATACACTGACCCCGGCAACTTCGTAACCACAGTCGTGGCCGCCGAGACCGGCAACAACGCTCCAGCCCACATTCAAGAGATAGGCTTGTCCGGTGTGACCTCGGTCTTCGATTACGCGCTCTCGATCATGTGCAACACCCACTGTACAAGTGCTACTGAAGCAGCTGTCCCCTCTGGTGTCCTCACGAGCATTACGGCAACCGTCACAGCAACAATTATAGCGGGCACAACCCAGGAAGTTGATCTAGCCGCGTGCAACCAAGCCTGCATCAACGGGAATGCGTTCTTCGGAGGTATCGACGTCGGGTTTGCGCCCGGCTTCGGTAATCCGACCTACACATCCATCGTGACCATCAATGTCACCTCTTCCGCAAAACCAGGCGTCTATGACATCACCATCGGCGGATCTTCGCATCTCGTACCCGAGAGGGACACGGACATCGTCATACGCGTAGGAAGTCTTGCGGCAAACTTTGGCCCAACCACCACACTAGTGGGTAAGACCAGCTTTGTCAGCACGATTGTAGGAGGACTAAAGCCCTACTCGTGCTCATGGAACTTCGGGGACGGCAGCGCCCTCGACACGAGCTCTTGCAACCCAGCACACACCTACATCGCCGCAGGCAACTTCACCGTCACCCTGACAGTGACTGACAGCGACACCCCAACAAGCACTTTCACAGTATCCCACTTCGTCATCGTACAGCCAAGCCCCGAGTTTTCAGGGCGCGGTGTCATCTCTAAGTCTTCCATAAGCGCGGGAAGCACACAGACCTTCAGGATAAACGCGGACAACCCATCGGCGTTCAACATGACTGTAACAGTGAAAATTGACATATTCAGGGGTCCCGGTGCCGCCGTGGCCTCACTCACCACCAGCATAACAATCCCAGCAGGCTCGAGCACAGGTGTAATAGGACAGATACGGCTCAGCTTCACACCCACAACCGCCGGCGTCTATACGTTCACAGCAACTCTAACATTCTCAGGCACTGTACCAGTCCCGCCGACCAACGGCGCAACCACTCCGGCAGTGAAAGGGGCGGCAATCGTCTCTGGAACTGGCGGAATCCGGTCCGGAAGCTTCACAGCAGGGTAAAACACTAAAAGTCAAGATAAACTCCCATGCCCCCATGCTTTTTTGGGGAGACCTAACCTAATGACGGGACCTTAAAATGACAAGAAAACTGGCAGTGGTAGTGCTATTCCTCGGAGTTCTCCTGGCGGGAGATATCAGCTCCCCGCTCCCAGCTTCCGCTGCCGCTGTCCGTTCCTCTCTCAGCACTACGTTGTCCAGCTTCGTTCGGTTCACGTCGACAGCCACGTACGACTTTAGCCCCTCGGTTCTTTCATCGATTGATGGCAAGTCTTGGGTTTTCTGGACGTCGGCGCCGTTGTCAAACGCATTCAATGGTAGTATCGACTATAGGATCAATAACGGGTCCTCGTGGTCCGCTGACCAGGTGGTTGTCCAAGGGCAGATCTGTGGCGTGACTTGTCCTCCTCCGATTCAGAATGTACGTCCTGCGGCTGCGCAGTTAAAGAACGGGACGATATATCTATCCTACTCGTCAAATCGAACCGGAAGTTTCGAGGTCTTTCTGAAAAGGTTCAACTTGTCCCCAGGATGGTCCGCGGATTATCAGCTCACTAACGCTCCTGGCGACGAGCTGGATTCCACGATACTGGCGGCGAGTGATGGCAGTCTATGGGTCTTCTACGACCGGCAGACTTCCGCCGGCACCAATATCTATTACAGAGTAAACCGCAACGGGTCTTGGTCAAGCGAAGCTGCGCTCACCTTCGACCCTCTACCCGTGCGAGACCAAGAGCCCGCGGTCTTCCAGGCTCGCGATGGAAAAATCTGGGCCATCTGGTCCCAGGCGCTAGACACGCTCCAGACCACCGTCCACATCGAATACGCAACCTTCAACGGCGCCACCTGGTCGCCCCCGGTCCAGTTGACATCGTCCTCGTCGCCTGACTCTGGGCCCAGTGGGATCCAGGACTCAAATGGCACGATCTGGATCGCCTGGTCAAGGAGCCTCCCGTACTTCTGCCTGGGTGGAGGCTGCTTCCAGCACGACCTCTTCTACATCACTTCGACCAACAACGGTGCCGGCTGGGCTGCGGAGACGGCTCTCACAAACGACACGGCTTGTGTAGACCCGTTCTGCTTCGACGACCTCCAGCCCAGCCTAGGCCAGTTTAGAGACAGCAGGGTCTACGTCTTCTGGAGGACCAATCGCGACCCCGACGGCTACTGGAACATCTACTACGTCGCGACGAACACGATTCCCTATCACAATGTCGCCGTGACCAAGATCACCGCCGGCCCATCAACTCTCAGAGTCGGCCGGCTGCTCACCGTAAACGTCACCGTCGCGAACACTGGCGCGTTTAGCGAGAACTTTCAGTTGAACGTCCTGTTCACGAACAAGACGGCGTTCAACGCCGGCACGAAGACGCTGACATTGGCCTCATCCCTCACAAACACGTACACTTTCGTCTGGAACACAAGCGCCGCACCATACGGTAAGTACGTGGTCTCCGCGAACATCCCACCAGTCCCCTACGAGTTCATCACCACCGATAACAACATGACTGGTCCAAGAATCATCCTGACCCTACGAGGAGATGTTGACTTAAACGGAAGAGTTGACGTACTGGATGTCGCCAGAGTCGCTTATTCGTTCGGCTCTGTCCCTGGAAGCCCCAACTGGGATCCTGCTTGCGATCTGACCTATGACGGCAGGATCGACATTCTCGACGTCGCTATCGTAGCGTTCTGGTTTGGAAAATCGGTCTAACAAACCTTGTCTCCTCTCGAAGATGGGGATGTCTCGGAATAGAAAGCAATCTTTCGACCTCCAACTGACTTCCGAGCTTGGGAATACTTATTCCCCCGGCCAGCCATTATTGACTGGGAAACTATCTTGAATTCATCGCGCGGCGGTATTCTCATGATCCTTCTAGCCGCGCTTCTCATCGTTGCCATCCCTCCGCCTGCGCACTCTGACACTCAGACACTGGTTCAGCTAGGAGTCTTCATCGATACCTATAGGACGACGAACGTTACTGATCCCGACCTCGCTCCGAACCAGCCTGGGGGCGAGATCTACGTCACTGTCAGAGTATCCAACCTCCCGGACGTAACCAGCTCGTCCGCCGGCGGTCTTCAAGGCTTCGACATCTCGCTGAACTACAGTACAACAGTCTACAGAATTCTTGGTTACGATTACAACGGGCCCAACTGTTCTCGAGATGACACTTGCGTCTATGCCAACACTACACAATCCAACAGTCTAGTACTCAACAGCACCGTCGACTCGAACCAGGGCATCCTACATCTAGCAATGGTTGTGCTCGACCCGAGCCTCAGAGCACACGGCTCGGGAGTCTTGTTCAAAGTGCATTTTCAGATCATAGGCCGTGGGAAAAGCCAGTTCGCGATCATGCAATCATCTCGGCTCTTCGGCTACTCAAACAATTGCGGCCTACCCCTCGCGTACACTGCGACCTCGGCTTGGATAGACAACCGACGTCCGTATCGGATAACCGCCGATCCACCGCCCTCACCGTTTCCCGTAGGCCAGAAAGTGTCCGTGAAGGTCACAGTCTGGAAAGTTAACGCATTCGGTGACGGGTATGTTACGCTGATTCTCAGCAGCTGGCCTGGACCTTCGGGAGCAAACTACAGTTTCGCTCCGCGCACAGATCAGCTTAGTAGCTCACAACATATCACGAACTTCAACTCGACAATGACGCTCTACGCTCCTACCGGCACGCAGCAGGCAACATATTATCCGGAGATAATCGCCCACTTGAATACTACACTTGACCAGTCGTATGAGGCACGGTTGATCTACCCTGTCACGGTCGGAGCCGGCTATACTCTAAGCTCCCCCCCTCCGATACCTGCCCAAGCCCAGAGTGTTGCTCTGACGACCCCGTACCTTGACACTCCAAGCGACACGCCTCTTCCCCTCCTAGCCAGCTTCACGGCCACCACAGCGACAGCCGGCGTCCCGGTATCGTTTACCCCGACAGTCTGCGGTGGGACTTCGCCATATCGCCTCCAATGGGGGTTCGGCGACGCCTTCGTAAACAGTAGTTCTCTCGATGCTCCCGGAATCGTAGCTCCGACAACACACACGTATACGTCTCCCGGACAATACAGCGTTAGACTCAACGTTACGGACTCGATGGGCCTAACCCTTACCGCATCCAGAACTCTCTCGGTTACCGGCAACCCCTCAACCTCGCCCGATGCAATCAGGACAATCCTACTGGTCACCATCGTCCCCGTCGTCCTGTTGGGCGCGCTGATGTATCTCAAGCGAGGGTGGAGTCGACGCCGCTAGTTGCCAGATAGATCGACACTTTCGAGAACCCAGCGCAACAGGACTACTTCAGAATGCCTGCGCCTTATCTGTAACCCCGGAGTAACCGACAGATATACAGATGCAGGTTCACCCAGTAACTCTTAACTAACACTTGACACAAAGTCCTAATCTGTTTTGTCGAAGGTCAACAATCCTGACAAGCCGTCAAGAAGCTGTCCCGGTCATATGCTCAAGGCAAAGACCTTCATTATCGCAATAATCCTCCTCAGCGGCCTGCTGAACCTCAATGTCCCAGCGCATCCTATCGGAACCGCAACTCCACCGCACAGCATTCACTTCGCGACCGCAGCCGATCCAAACAATCTAGGCATTAACTGCGCCTATGGCGCACTAGACGCCACCGGCTTGCCCATAACTACCGAGGATGGCGATGGGACCCTCAACACTTCTTGCCAGTGGGCGGGCGATGTGGACGGCGACACCGCTCCAGACCCTCTCGTCTCAGACAATCCCAGCACTGCGCTAGCGGGCTCTGGCGGCGGATTCACGGCTGACATCATAATCACGAGCCTCGACCCGAGCCTCCTCGGTATCAACGGTTTCGACCAGACCATTAGTTATGATACGCACGTTCTGAATGCTGTCCTCGTCGACCAGTCGGGTCTCACCTTCGGTGGAAACCTTGGATGCAACCCGGCAATCAACCCGTCGTGCACTGTTACCACTGCGCTCACGATCGACCGGGTCGGTGGTACTGTTCGTTTGGCTCAGGCTGTTCTCGGTATTACCGTCGGCCCCGGCGGCTCTTGCTCTATCACAGCGAAACCTGACTGCACTTCCCCCACCCAGACGCTCTTCAGGATACGCTTCGATGTCGTGGGCGCGGGTACAGGATTCATCAAGTTCTCCACAGACCCGACGAAAAACGTTATCACATGTCCGTGCTCGGTTCCACACACAAGCCAGGACGGTGCTCTAGGCACTGACACATTCTTCAGCGCGATCAACGGTGTCGTTGGGGGCACATTCGAGGTCAACTGGACTTTTAGTCCGAGCCCCGAGGTTCCAGGAAAGTCTCTAACCTTCTCCGCTCCCTCTGTCACCTGCACGTACTGCACTGGGACCCTAACGTACACCTGGGACTTCAGTAGCCTTGACTCACCGACATATGCGGCGAAAGTGGACGCTACTGGAATGATGGCGACAGTTACGCCCCCTCCTCCAGTGATCCACCGAGTGACCCTGACTGTTACAGATGGAACTCACAAAGCGTCAGCCACTAGGCTTCTCCCCCTGGTCGTTACAGCAACAGGCCCCACGACCGTCGCCCAAGGAGCGCCGTCGACAGCGTTCAATGGGATCTGGCTAGGTGGTGTCGTCACCAGCACATCAGGCTATTCAGGACTGTGGCGCTTCTGTCCAGGCACCAACCTGAACAAGTTGGTCTGCAACACTCCGAGCTCCGCCGTCTCCCAGAGCGGTGCATCCATAACTCAGACGAGCGCCGTCAGTTCAGTCATCTTCAACTTTGCAGGTCTCTACAACGACTTTCTCTCCTTATCCGACACAATTGTGTCGCAGATATCTCCCACCGCCAACACCGGAGTTGCTCCTGTACCGGTCAACGTTACTGGTAGCACTCCGGCTTACACGGTAACAGTCAGCCCGAGCTTGACGACCATCAATGCCGGGCAGAGTGTTGATTTTACTGTATCGGTAATTTACGCTGGCACCTACCCGCCAGGATTCAAGTCAACCAGCTTCAACTATTTCTTCGACTTTGGTGACGGGAGCACTAACACAGTTAGCAGCGGAACTTCAGTCACGTTTTCGCACACATTCAACCTCGGCGGCACCTTCATCGTCAGGGTTACACCACAAGAGACCGGTAACGCGGCCCCAAACAAGATCCAAGAGAACGGCTACTCTTCAGTCATCACGGTAATTCCTCCGCTGGCTGCATCATTCACATTCTCGCCTCCGTTACCTTCCGCAGGGCAGGAGATCACCTTCACCCCGACAGTCACCGGTGGGAATCCGCTGTACTCCTTCGCTTGGGATTTCGGCGACGGCTCAACATCCACCCTGCAGAGTCCAACCCACTCGTATGCGACAAGTGGTTCCTTCACGGTTGCACTGACGGTAACCGATTCCACAACCCCTACACCTCAGACCAGAAAAACTTCCCAGATGATTACCGTCTATCCGCCCGCTTTCGATTTTGGTGTTGTTTGGAGTCCGGCTAGTGCTTCTGTCACGGCTGGTGGTTCTAGTTCGCCTGATGTCGTGGCCACTTTGGTTTCTGGTACGTCGACTTCGGCTGCTTGTAGTGTGTCTCTTCCGTCGCCTGCGGTGGCGGGTTTGTCGGCTGTTCCGTTGACTTTCAGTCTGATGCCTAGTGCTGCTGGGGCCAGTCAGGCAGTGGCTATTGCGACCACTAGTGCTACTCCTGCTGGCACGTACACGATCAGCGTGAGCTGTGCTGGTGGTGGAGCCACTCGTGCTGCGAGCCCACAGCTCTCGCTAACCGTCACGGCACCAGCTTTCGATTACACTATTGCTTGGAGTCCCACAAGTGCTTCGATCGCTGCTAGCGCTGGCACGACGCCCAGTATTGTTGCTACCTTGACATCAGGGACCACAACTGCAGTAACGTGCACTGTCAGTCTACCATCTCCAGCGGTCACTGGTCTTTCTGCTTCCCCATTGAGCTTCAGCATTGCTCCCGCACTCGCTCCTGGTGCTTCTCAAGTTGTGACGATTTCTACAACTACGCTCACTCCTGCTGGCACATACACGATCGGTGTCAGCTGCACTGGCGGTGTTGGAACTCACACGGCCAACTTCTCGCTGATTGTTAGTGCTGCCGGCTTCGACTATACGGTCGCCTGGAGTCCTACAAGCGCTACCGTTGCTGCTGGCGCTAGCTCTACGCCGAATTTGGTTGCCATGTTGACGAGCGGCACTACTGCTTCAGTCACTTGTACAGTGAGCCTTCCATCCCCAGCGGTTACAGGTCTTTCCGCATCTCCATTGACCTTCAGTATCACTCCAGCCGTTGCTCTTGGTGTTACTCAAGCAGTGATGATCTCGACCACTGTCTTCACTCCTGGCGGCACGTACGCTATCAGCGTTAGCTGCACAGGCGGAGTTAGCAGTCACACTGCGAACTTCTCACTTAGTGTCACTGCTGCAGCCTTCGATTACACCGTAGCGTGGAGTCCAACCAGTAATACCATCACTGCGGGCGCGAGTACAACTCCTAACGTTGTTGCTACTTTGACCAGCGGTCAGGCCGCTTCGGTCACCTGCACCGTCACTCTTCCATCTCCCGCAGTCACTGGTCTATCTGCGAATCCACTTTCGTTCAGTATCACGCCTGCTCTCGCTTCCGGTACTTCACAAGCGGTAACGATCTCGACGACTACGCTTACTCCCACGGGCACTTACGCTATCGGCGTCAGCTGTACGGGTGGCGTCGGAACTCATACTGCAAACTTCTCACTGACAGTCACTGCCGCGGGCTTCGACTATACAGTTGCCTTGAGTCCAACGAGCTCTAACATCGCTGCAGGCGCTAGTACTACACCCAATGTGGTTGCCACGTTGACGAGCGGATCCACTTCTGCTGTTACGTGCACCGTCAGCCTTCCATCCCCGGCTGTGACCGGACTATCAGCCTCCCCGCTGTCGTTCAGTATTAGTCCAGTCGTTGCTCCCGGTGCTTCTCAGGCCGTAATGATCTCTACGACCGTGTTCACTCCGGGTGGAACGTACGCGATTATTGTCAGTTGTACGGGTGGTGTTGGTGCTCATACCGCGAACTTCTCGCTGACTGTCACAGCTGCAGCTTTCGATTACACTGTTGCCTGGAGCCCAACCAGTAATACTGTCGCTGCTGGCTCCAGCACCACACCGAACATTGTCGCTACTCTGACAAGTGGTACCACCGCTTCAGTCACATGCACCATTAGTCTGCCGTCCCCGGCTGTAACAGGTCTATCCGCATCATCGCTCAGCTTCAGCATCACTCCAGCTCTTACTCCCAGCGCGATCAAGGCTGTGACGATTTCCACCACTAAGCTTACTCCTGCTGGCGTGTACATCATCGGTGTGAGTTGCACTGGCGGTGTTGGCACTCACACCGCGAACTTCTCGCTAACAGTTAGCGCCGCAGGTTTCGACTATACGGTTGCTTGGAGTCCCACAAGTGCAACAATAGCCGCAGGTTCTGGCACCACACCGAATCTTGTTGGTATTTTGACGAGTGGTCAGACCGCGTCGGTCACGTGCACTGTTAGTCTTCCATCTCCGGCTGTAACGGGTCTCTCTGCTAGTCCACTTTCATTCAGCATTACCCCTGATCTCGCGCCGGGTGCTGCTCAAGCTGTAACGATCATGACAACAACACTCACTCCGGCTGGGACCTATACCATCGGTGTCAGTTGTACCGGTGGTGTGGGTACTCACACTGCCGACTTCTCGTTGACAGTCACTGCCGCGGGCTTCGACTATACGGTCGCTTGGAGTCCTACAAGCGCTACGACTGCTGATGGCGCTAGCACGATGCCTAACTTGGTTGCCACGTTGACAAGCGGCACTGCTGCTTCAGTCACTTGCACAGTGAGCCTTCCATCTCCAGCGGTTACGGGATTATCTGCCTCCCCATTATCCTTCAGCATTACACCCGCACTCGCTCCTGGTGCTACACAGGTTGTAGCGATCTCGACCACCGTGTTCACACCGGGTGGAACCTATGCCATTAGCGTGAGCTGCACAGGTGGAGTCGGCACTCACACGGCCGACTTCCAGCTCACAGTCACAGCCGCAGCTTTCGATTTTGGTGTTGTTTGGAGTCCGGCTAGTGCTTCTGTCACGGCTGGTGGTTCTAGTTCGCCTGATGTCGTGGCCACTTTGGTTTCTGGTACGTCGACTTCGGCTGCTTGTAGTGTGTCTCTTCCGTCGCCTGCGGTGGCGGGTTTGTCGGCTGTTCCGTTGACTTTCAGTCTGATGCCTAGTGCTGCTGGGGCCAGTCAGGCAGTGGCTATTGCGACCACTAGTGCTACTCCTGCTGGCACGTACACGATCAGCGTGAGCTGTGCTGGTGGTGGAGCCACTCGTGCTGCGAGCCCACAGTTCTCGCTAACCGTCACGGCACCAGTCGCCGTTCCCACCGTCACCGTGAACAGTCCAACCCCCAACGCGGCCAACACAGGCGAGATAATCATGGTGACTTTCACTGTTACCAGCACTACAACGGTCACCGGCATAACAGTTGACTGGGGTGACGGAACAACACTCGACAGTCTTGCGGGAACGGCCACATCTGATCATCACATTTACACATCGACTGGAAATCTAAAATCACAGACTTTCACAATAACCGTTACAGCAACGAATACTGCTGGACCAGGATCCGGCACGACGATGGCGACGACTAATGATCGGCCTCCGACCGCGACTATCTCAAATGTCTCTCCGAACCCCGCGAACATTGGACAACTTGTCACAATTACCTTCGCCACCGCCGATCCTGATGGCACAGTCTCGTCCATAGCCGTCGACTGGGGTGACGGATTAGCAATCGACAATCTCTCGGGCACTGCTACATCCGATACTCACATGTACGGTTCGGCCAACTCTTTCACCATTATGGTAACCGCCACAGACAACAGCGGTTCCACAGGATCCGCCACGGCAGGGGAAACTGTAACTTCTGTCACAGTAACCCATGTCCTGTTGACGTTCCAAGTGCAGGCTCCTCAGAGCCCCAGTAGAGGTCCAGGGAATCTCCAGGTCTTCGTCAACGGCCAACACGTCACAGACATCACTCTTGGACTGACCTTTACCAGCTTCGGGCCAATCGACATTACAACTTTCGTAATATCTGGAGGCCAGAACACTGTCACCTTCATCAACCCACAGACCAACCAATTCAATCTAGTCAAAAATGTCACCATAACACAAGGAGACACGATACTGCTTCGCGTCATCAAAACCCTGAAAGTTTCAGCTGGCGGCACACTCAACCTCACATTTTCACTCCCGGCTCTAGCAACGACTAGTATCACGGTTTCCAGCACCAGCCCGTTAGTGGGGCAGACCGTGACGTTCACAGCCAAGTTCACCGGTGGCACTGCACCCTTCAAGTGCTTCTTTCAGTTCGGAGACGATGAATCAGCAGTATCTCGGGGAACTTCCGGTACCTGCAAAGCGACCCACGACTACGACAGCTCAGGAACCTTCACCGCCACCATCGTGATCAAGGGAACGAGCAAGAGCGACCGAGTAGTCGCCCATCTCAGCGTAAACGTTCAGGAAGATGACGACTAGATCGATTACCGTAGCGGACCCGAATACAAGTCTGTCGGAGAAGCGGGAGAGTTCAGAGTTTTTTTCACGATCAGTCCAGTTCCGCCCTCCTAGTTGAATTGACCACGATCCGGATCATCCGTTGAATGTCCACAAACGTCCCAAACTATATTAGAGCAAAAACTGAAGCTCCACAATGACAAAGTTGCCTTTGCAATCTTCACTAGGAACCGGGCGCACCGCTCGGCGCCTCCTCTCTTGCCTAGTACTGTTCTGGATTCTTACAACAGCGGGACCCGTCGTTCACATTCTCGGCCTCGACCTGACATTGCTGCCCCGCGTACCACCAGTCTCCGCCGCCCCGAGCAATAATATCCTAGGCATTGACTGTGCTTATGGTGCCTCGGCCGATCCTCCTATTCCTTTCCCCGCTCCAATAACCACCAAGGACAGCGATGGGACCCTCGACAATAGCTGTCAGTGGGCGGGCGACGTGGACGGTGATGGTGCTCTAGATCCTCTCGTCTCGGACAATCCCAGTACCGGGCCAGCGGGCTCCGGCGGGGGGTTCACCGCTGACATCATAATCACAAATCTTAACGTGAGCATCAACGCCTTTGATCAGACTATCGGCTACGATCCGCATGTTCTAGATGCCGTTCTCGTCGACCAGTCGGGTCTCACCTTCGGAGGTAACATTGGCTGCGGGAATAATCCACAATGCACCGTAACGACTGCGCTGACCATCGACCATATTCAAGGCCAGGTCAGAATCGCTCAGGCACTTCTAGGCATTACCGTGGGTCCCGGCGGCAGTTGCGACACCGGGGTCAATCCCATCTGTACTGCCACCACTCAGACGCTTTTCAGGATACGCTTTGACGTCGTAGGCGCAGGCACCTCCTTCATCAACTTCTCCACCAACCCGACGAAAAATGTCATTATCGACCCTTCTACCGGGGTTGATATTCGTCACACAACTCAGAACGGTGCACTGAGTACCAATGCTCTCTTTGCTCTGATCAATGGAGTGCACTCTTTCACGAACGGTTACAATGCTTCCTGGACATTCTCGCCGAACCCAGAGGTCCCCGGCTCACCACTAACTTTCACGGCGACAGCAAGCTGCGGAAACTGCACTGGCGCGTTCACATATTCATGGGACTTTAGTAGCCAGGACTCTCCCACATATGTTCCAAAGATATCTACTTCGGGTGCTAGCGTAACAGTCACTGCTCCGCCCCCCATCATCAACCGCGTGACCCTGCTCGTTACCGACTCGGCAACAACGCCTCACTTCGTAACCTCTACCAAGCGTCTTCCGCTCGCCGTCGCAGCAGCAGGTCCGACGACCGCGACCCAAGGAACCGCCTCCGCAGCGTTCAGTGCCCTCTGGCTGGGCGGCGTTGTCACCACGTCATCAGGCTATTCCGGATCTTGGCGGTTCTGTCCAGGCAGCCCTACCGTCAAGACAGTATGCGACACCCCAATTTCCATAGTTTCGCAAAACCCTCCCGCGATAACCCAGACGAGCACAGTTAGTTCAGTCACCTACAATTTTGCAGGCGTCTACAATGATCTTCTTTCGATATCTGACACTGCAGTATCCCAGATCTCTCCGAATCCCAACACCGTAACCGCACCAGTTGCCGTAAATGTCACTGGTACGACGCCGGCCTTTACAGTAGCTGTGAGTCCCTCCCCTAAGGCGCAGCTACAAGGACAATCGATCGGTTTTCCGATTACGGTGACCTATGCTTCAAGCTATCCTACAGGCTTTCGAGCAAGTGGTTTCACCTACCAGGTTTTCTTCGGTGATGGAACGAGCGTTACTCAAACAGGGGGGTTAACGCTCTTGACGTTGACGCATATTTACAGCTCTACAGGTGTCTTCAATGTCAAAGTCATCGCCCAGGAAACAACCCCGAGTGCGAGTGTGCCTTCAAAGATCAAGGAAATAGGCACAGCCTCCGTAGATGTCGCGCAACAGTTGTTGACAGGAGACTTCAGCTTGAGTCCAGCTTCACCCACGCCAGGCCAATCCGCAACGTTCACCCCAGCAGCTTCTGGGGGTGCTGGTCCGTACACGTACTCATGGAGCTTCGGCGACGGTAACAACGGCACCGGGAGTTCCCCAGCACACACCTACTCTGCCGCAGGGACTTACAACGTAACGCTGAAAATAACAGATTCCTTCGGAAGCACGTTCACCGTATCGCATACAGTGACCGTTGCTCCAGAGGGAGTATCTCTGCTCCTGATCGGCGGCGGAGTCGTGGCAGCACTGGCAGTCTTAGCCGGACTCTTGCTATTTCTAAGAAGGCGGAAGACGACGCCGAAAAAGGTGCTACTACCGCCGGGGTCGCCTACTCGGAGGTAGAACTTCACTACCTTGACCTGCTAGGAATTCTATTCCATTGCTCGTGTAACTCCTTGGCTCGCATAAACTTTTAAGTCGCCCTCGGAAAAAATCCGTTTCAGAGGATTGACAGGTGAAGCCTCGATTTACAACGCTCTTCTTTATCCTACTAGCCATTTCTTCCATACTGATCATCACCATTCTCCCTATGGATAATGTCAAAGGCCAACCGGTTCCTCCTGCCGTCGTAAGCGTGTTCAGCAACCTATACGGAACAAACAACATAACGGACACGTCTTTGGGGCCAGGAGCCGAGTTTACCATCGACATCAATATTGCAAACGCTCCAAACTTCAACGCCTACGAGACTGCCCTCTTCTACGACCCTACATACATCACAGTAGCGTCGTACGATTATTCCACTGGAACTATATTTCCCAGTCCTTTTCAAGCTTCATACCATAACATAGCGGGCGCTGTTCGTCTCAGCGTAGCGAACTTCGGTGCAACAACCGTTTCGGGAAGTGGGACGCTGTTCCACGTCACGTTTAGCGTCAACGGATACGGTGCGAGCCCGCTGGTCCTGGCGGCAGCAGTCCCAGACCCCGCTCAGTCGGCTCAGGGTGCCGACGGCTATACCCCTAATTGGACTAGGCTAGTCGTCAGCACTTCTACATCGACGAATCCGGTGGAGACTAACGTGACGACTACTGATGGTTATTTCAGGAACGTGATCGGCCCGACAAGGCTCCCGCCCGTCGCACTGTTCAATTGGTCCCCCACGAAAATTGCTGCGGGCCAGGAGGTAACGTTTAACGCAACCGCTAGCTTCGACGCTGACAACAGACCTGGAGTGCACCCCAGCCGGATTGCCACCTATAGGTGGGATTTTGGAGAAGGAGGTATCGGCTATACAGGACCGCTTTTTCCGCACGCGTTTCGCTATCAGGGAAACTATACGGTTCTCCTAACTGTAGCAGACAATGACACAGGCTACACGGATATGAGGTCACAACTGTTGACGGTCTCTCTGGCACCCTTCCATGCGATCGAGATCCACTCTGTCTCGCTGAATGGTTCTCCCCAGGCAATCTTGAATCCAGCTGACACACTGCACATTATCGTGACGGTACTGAACCCTGGGACGTTTGTGGAGTCTTTCAACCTGACCATCTCCTACGGCCCCCCGACCAAGCTGATCCCTCCACCATTCACAAACCAGACCATTCTCCCCGGAGCCAGTCATCAAAAGATCTACAACGCAACTTTGCCCACTTCAGAGCTCGGCCTCGGAACATACGAGGTTGATGTCGCGTTGGTGGACCATCCGTTCAACAAACCACCAATGGACAGCGTGGTTAAGTCGCTCTTTACGATAATCGAACCTTCAAACGTTCCCTACATTCCCATAATCGGTGGCATCTCCGCCCTTATTGCAATCCCGGTTGCCGTGATTGTTCTAAGGCGAAGATTAAGAGCAGAAGAGATCGAGTGACGCGTCAGATTCCCCGGTCCACCTCGGGGTATCCGAAGCGACCTCTCTGGGGGATAATCTTAAAAGGACAATCGCCCTCGAACCCATTTCGAGGAAAAAATAATGAGACTACAGACACCAGTGATAGTTCTAGTTCTAGCCATAACGATTTTGACAGCTCTACCAGGCGCATATATCAGATCGGTACACGCAGTGGACCAACTAGTTACCCCGACAGCATGGTCGCCATTCGGACCCGCTACCGACACGTTGGTCATGCAGTTCTATTCAGACTTCTCCACGACCTTTCAGCATTTCCAGTCGGGAGAAATCGACGTCACGGACTGGCCAGCTTTCAACACTAACATACAATGTACTACAACGAACGATCCCAACTGTTACCACACCTTCTCAGACTTCTTCCTAGGGACTCAGACGACAGAGTACGGCATCTTCCAGCTTGACATCAACAGCCACCCCGCGCTTTTCGGTGTATCGCAGCTCACTGCGAGGGTCAAACCAGCGGTGAGCCTCGGCACACCCACCAGCGGGACTGGATGTACACCGGGCTTCGGTTCAGTGACAGTCACACTTTTCAACACTGAAACCGGCGCAATCGTCACCCGAGACAGTGCCAGCCTCCCCAGTCTCAACAACATGACTATTTCCGGTCCGCAGACCTTCACCACAATGGACTCAGGGGCTAAGGCAAATGGCACGCCTAACGGCGTCTATGTCTTTCCCTGCGCATTACAGGGTAGCTACGTAGTCAGCAACAATGTCTTCGCCAACTGTCTGCCCTCAGCCCAGGCCACATGCACAGTCTCAATCGGAAGTAACACAGCAACAACAGTCCAGTTCAACTCTGCATGGAATAGCCCGAGCAACCAGCAGCCGACCGCTGCCGGAGTCGATGTCCGACGGGCGATCCTTCACCTCCTGAACCGACACCAGTTCACGGCAAGCCAGCCTGCTGGCAACATCATGGCCTGTGACGACGTATTCGCCCCTCCGAGCCAGAAGGTCGGAACAGGCTTTTGCAACCCCGCTGACGGGCAACCTTTGCCAAGCGACATACTGCAAGCAGACTGTGCGGCTCACGCCGCATGGCTCCCAGCTATAACATGCAACACAGACTATGCGAACAGCCACGAGTCCTATCTGTTGAACGACACATCCCTCGGCCCATCGTCGTACTGGTGGGCTAAGCAAGGATCGGCGTTGCCCGCACCAGAGACCGCAGGATATCCAAGCATCACCGACCTCAGAGCCGCGTGCGACTATCTAATAATTCCAACCAGCGCTGGCGGACCAGGATTCTCGATAACTCCTTCTGGAGCGACATGCGTAGATGTGGTCCTTGCCGCTGAAGGCACACAGGCACAATTCCCGACCGGCAAGACAAACTACGCCCACCTAGTAACCAGCACACAGGTCGTCACTTACATCAGAACCCACAACCCGAGGCGGGACTTCGGCCAGACGATTGCCGACGGTCTGAACTTCCTCTTCGGTACAGCGAACAACGGCGCCAACCTTGGTGCCGCCCCAACTAACGTACCGTGCGCCATCAACTACGGCTTCAAATCTCCCTCGCCAGGTTGCACAGCACAGTACTACACTATCGGCGATATCGCGTCAATAATCTTCGGTGACGGGTTCAAGCCTGATGGCTGGGGCCTATACACCGGAGGCTACAACCTCACACCGACCCCTGATCACCTATACGCGCTCGTTCACAGCCAGTTCGCAAGCAATGTCTGCGGAGGCCCGGGAGCAGACTTCCCCAACAACTATCGATTCTTCTGCGACCCGCGCTACGACACGTACTCCGCGGCGGGTGAGTTCGCGATCAATGCCCAGAAGGGCTACGCAGGACTCTGGCAAGCAGCAGTGCAGGGCGTTCTTCAGGCCGCAGGCGCCCCTGTCTTTAGCCGCTACGAACAGTTCGTAGCACTAAAGTCGTGGGATTGGCAATCGAACGCTCCTCAACACTCCAGTCTTGCCAACGGCAGAGGCACAGGCTTCGAAGCTGGCTCCCAAGGCGGGCTCATCTCGTTGCTGAACATGCGATGCAACCCAACAGCAAACGCAGCTGCAGGGACAGCATACAAATGCGGCGGAGGAACATCAGGACTCCTAAGGAGATCTGAATCCCAAGACACCGACAACCTGAACCCGTTCCAGGCTACTACAGTCTGGGACTTTGACCCGATCCTCGAGATCTGGGACACTATGCTTCAGCTCAACCCCAACGTAGGACCTGTTGATTCTGTCACCGGACAGGTTACCGAACAATTCGTTGACTGGATGACTAACAGTCATACGCAGAGCTTCAACCCAACCGAGGTCTGTACGGCACTTGCGACCGGAATATCGACGGTAGGCTGCACGACCCAGATCTGGCACTTGAGGCCTGACCTCAAGTTCCACGATGGGACACCAGTAACCGCAGCCGACATCGTGTTCAGTCTAAAGGCCGCGGACCTTGTTCCTTCAGCCATCTTTGCGCCAAGTGTCGCGAACATGCAGGACGCCATAGCCCTCGACTCCAGTACCGTCCAGGTGAAACTGATCCTCCAGAGTCCCTTCTATGAAGGGAACATTGGAGGAGTTCCCATACTACCCGTTAGTAGGTGGGGACCCCTGTGCACGGGCACAGACGGCAAGCTCGGCGGTGTTGGAAACAGATGCGGAGACATTACCTTCGACCCCATGGCAGCGGGTGACATGATCGGCAGCGGACCATTCATTTGCAAGAACATCACCACAGGCGTCGTTGGCGGTACATGTAGCCGGAATGCTGATGGAAGTGCCGGCACCATGGTCGTCAGCTTCGGCGGCTCGATAACACTCAACAGGAACCGCAACTACATGCGATGCTGTGCGGACGTTCCGAACACAAGTCTCCACAAGCTCAGCTGGGCGGACAGGAACAACGATGGAATCGTAAACATTCTCGACGTAGCTGACATTGCATTCCACTTCGGACAGGCCGACACCTACTGGAACACAGGCCAGAGCTCGCTGGCTCCCAACGTGGGAACGGATCCCGCTGTCGTTGACATCGGAGAAGTTGCCACGGTAGCATTCTATTTCGGAGCCGGAGTACAAACACCGTTTACACCATCTCAGGTCAACGCGCTAGATCCGCAGATAGACCCGTACTTCTGTCCAATCGCCGGCTGCTAACAGTAACGACTCGGATTCCAACTCCCCCTTTTCTTTTTCTCGAACGTATACCCGGAGGGCCAAAGAACACTCTGTTGCGAGAAGATCTCAAAAGCTGACTGCAAATCTCTCCAATTCGGACCTCTAGCCTTGGTGTCGGGTGTCTTCTTGCAAGAACCTCCAAGAGGTCTTGCAGGCGAGCGTGTCTGATCCGTAGGATCTGCTTACGAGCTTTCAGGAATCTGGGCAAACTAGAAAAGTTGGCGTTTTCTCACCGCAAAGCTAAATTAGGCTCAGTCGGCTCGTACCGAGAGTAGTAAGGCGTCTGGGATGGGGCTTCGTGGTTACCTTCTGAAGCGCGCGTTCAACACGTTCATATTAATCCTATTTGTTATAACGCTCAACTTTGCAATTTTTCAGTTAATACCCGGGACTCAGGGAGTAATTGCAAATCTTCTCCAGAATCCTAGGTTGACGGACAAGAGCATAATTGGCAGGTACGAGAATCAGTTTGGTCTCTGTGCATCTTACGATCCTGCCACGCAGCACTGTGTGCTCGCCACAGCCTCTCAGCGTTTCGGAAAGTACTTTGTCAACATGCTAACTTTCAACTTCGGCGTTTCGTATCAGTCCGGTCATCCAATTCTCGACGACATGATTGGAACTGGGCGATTATACAACACCCTCCTCTTACTGGGAGTCTCCACTCTGTTCTCACTGTTGATCGGAATATTCATAGGGGTTTTTGTAGCCTCGAGAAGGGGCACTGCATTCGACACCGGCTGGGTCACCACATCCCTCGTCACATACTCGCTGCCGACGTTCTGGATGGGGCTAATATTCATACTGGTGTTCGCTCAAGACCTTCACTGGTTTCCCCCAGGCGGGGTCACTCCGTTTCCCACCGGGGCACCATTACCTCCTTTCCTCCAGCAGATTCCTACAAGGATAGCGCATCTCTTTCTCCCGGCCCTTGTGTTGACGCTCTATTTTTACGGCGGGCATCTCCTTCTAACCAGAGCAACGATGCTAGAATCCCTGAGCGAAGACTACATTACAACGGCAAGAGCGAAAGGATTGTCGAATACTAAGGTGCTTTTCAAGCACGCGCTGAAGAACGCGTCCCTCCCCATCGTCACCAATGCCGCCCTTTCCTTCGGAGGCCTTTTGGGTGGAGCTATCATAACCGAGACCGTCTTCAACTGGGACGGCCTTGGCCACTGGATCTTCAGCGCGATAAGCTACAAGGACTTCCCTGTCATGCAAGCCATGTTCTATATCATCGCTCTATGCGTGATCGTTGCCAACTTCATCTCCGACATTTTCCTGGGAGTAATTGACCCTAGGATAAAATACGAGTGAAAATTTTCCGTTGACTCTGCAAAAGCGAGTGCCGTTTAGGCTTATTAGACTAAAGAATTTTTTCCTTATCCTGGTGAAGAACCGACTGGCGTTTGCCGGCTTAATTCTTCTCCTTCTCTTCGTTTTTGCAGCAGCTGCAGCCCCCCTGTTAACAAGCAACTACCCGACTGAGAAGGCGGGCGGAAAATTAGCTCCACCATTCTGGGTATCTTACATCTACGGCAACGCGAGATATAGTCAGAACGCCCAGTTTGGCTCACTAACCACCTACACTAACACGTCAAGCCTTGGTGTCAGCGTGCAATCCACCTCGCTGGGACCCAATGACGTTAACGTCACTGTCCGCTCGGTCGCGGGTGGAACGGTCATCGTTGGAAAAACTCTAGACTATTCATATAGTGCGCCACCCTCCGAGATGTTCGGAACCCTCGTCGTAACCCCCTCCTCCTTAAGTCTCGGATCCTCGCAACCACAGGTCGCCGTTTTCTTTGATAGGATTGGCGTCCGCGAATGGGGGCCTCTCTGGAATGACACGCTAAAACCGGGACTGACATCCCAGACAACAATTCGTTCCACCGACCCAGGCCTGGCCGCGCGGCTCGGCTACCAGTCAGGAACGGACCTTGGCCAAATCGTCTTCTCGGCGAAGGGAGCATACCGGTACTTTGTGATGATAAATCTCCCGCCAGGTCAGTTTCAGGCCAGTTTCCTGATAAAACAGTTCTCCATGAGCTTGTACGGAAACACATATGGGCTGATGGGAACCGACTTTACCGGAGCTGACATATTCAGCCAGTTCGTATACGGAACCCAGCTCTCTTTGATGGTGGGGCTTATCGCCACGATCATTGGGATCGGGGTCGGATTGATCATTGGGCTTCTGGCCGGGTTTCTCGGAAAGATGGTTGACGAGGTCTTGATGCGTTTCACTGACATGATGTTGGTCATCCCCAGTCTCCCCTTGCTGATAGTCCTCGCTTCGGTCTTGGGCTCATCGCTCTGGAACATCATCCTAATCCTCGGTTTCCTAGGCTGGATGGGTTTTGCCCGCCTGGTCAGGTCCCAGGTTCTTAGTCTGAGGGAGAGACCGTTCATAGAAGCGGCCAAGGCGTCAGGAGCGGGGACGAGCTACATCCTGGCACGCCACATCTTTCCCAACATAGTCGGGTTAACCTACGTGAACTTGGCACTTTCTGTTCCCGCGGCGATAGTGGGAGAAGCTGCGCTAAGCTTCCTTGGACTCGGAGACCAGACAGCTATTACATGGGGAAAGATGCTGGAGTCCGCACGCGAGTCCTTCACCGGCCTCGCTTGGTGGTGGATCATCCCTCCCGGGCTTGGAATAGCAATGTTATCGCTCTCGTTTATCCTGATCGGCTACTCTCTCGACGAGCTTTTCAACCCGAGGCTCAGAAGACGCCGGTAGTCCCTGATCCGGATACTTTCCAGAAAATGTACTCAGCGTGAAGCCACCTCCCAAGACTTATCAGATAGCAGACGATACCCACCGAAGTAATAGCGAGAAAAATACTATGCCAGTGCTCAGCGTCGAAGGACTGACAACAAACTACCGAACACTTAGAGGCTGGGTCAAAGCTGCTGAAAACGTCAACTTCGACGTTGAGAAAGGACAGGCAGTCGGTGTTGTAGGCGAGTCCGGATGCGGTAAGACCACAGTCGCCCTTTCGATCCTCAAGCTTCTACCTAGAGGGGGAAAGATTCGACGGGGAAAGATCATTTTTGACGGGACGGATATAGTCCCCTTAAGCGACAAGGAGATGAGAGCAATACGCTGGAAGGGCATCTCAATAGTTTTCCAGGGTGCAATGAATGCGCTCAATCCCGTCTTCAAAGTTGGTGACCAGATCATAGAAGCGATCAAGACCCATGAACCAGATCTCCCAAAGTCGGACGCTAGAGCGCGGGCCGAGGGCCTTCTTGAGATGGTGGGCGTCGAACCGTCGCGCATCAACAACTACCCCCATGAGTTCAGCGGCGGGATGAGGCAGAGAGCCCTCATCGCAATGGCCTTGGCGTCGAACCCGAAGCTTCTCATCGCAGACGAGCCAGGAACTGCGCTAGACGTCATCGTTCAAGCCCAGGTTCTTCAATTGATGCGGGGTCTTAAGGAGAAACTTGGGCTTTCGATGATGATGATCAGTCATGATCTCTCGATAGTTGCTGAGGTCTGCGAAAAAGTCGTCATCATGTATGCGGGTCATGTGGTTGAATATGGAGAGATAGGAGAGATTTTCAAGGAGCCACTGCATCCGTACACGCAGGGGCTTATGGGAGCATTTCCCAGCATCAAGGGCAACAAGCAGAAACTCGTCTCTATTCCAGGACAGCCACCCGACCTCCTTAATCCTCCACCAGGATGCCCTTTCTACCCGCGCTGCCCCTATGCCATGGATGTCTGCAAGACAAAGTTCCCTGAATCGAAGAAGATGGGGTCAGCTGAACACTACGTGTCCTGCTACCTGTATTGAGGCTCAATAGAGGCAACGAGATTTGGAAGATAGCATGATAGTATCGGCGCAAGGATTAAAGAAATACTTCCCGATAAAACGAGGATTCTTCACAACCCTATTTTCAGCATCTGACCTATTTGTGAAGGCCGTAGACGGAATAGATTTCTACGTGAAAAAAGGCGAGATCTTCGGCCTTGTTGGAGAGAGTGGAAGTGGCAAGACCACAACTGGCCGGTTATTACTTAGGCTTCAGAGCCCGACCCAGGGCAAGATACTGTACAAGGGCCAAGATATCACCAATCTATCGCCCAAAGAGATGAAGCCGCTTCGGCGAAAGATGCAGATTATCTTTCAGGACCCGTTTGAGTCACTGGACCCACGGATGACGATAAAGGACATAGTAGCCGAACCGCTGCGGATCCAGAGGGTCACCAGCGGTGAGGGGGAGTTGGAGGAGAGAGTCAAACAGATTCTGCGAGATGTTGAACTCTTGCCCCCGGAAGAGTTCATGCTAAGGTTTCCCCACGAGATGAGCGGAGGGCAGAGGCAGAGGGTAGCGGTGGCCCGCGCTTTCGTCTTGGACCCTGATTTCGTTGTGGCAGATGAGCCTGTCTCCATGCTGGATGTCTCCATTAGAGCAGAGATTCTCAACCTGATGATCAGCCTCGTCCAGAAGAGGGGTGCTTCCTTCCTTTACATCACCCACGACCTTGCCCTTGCCAGGCACATGTGCGACCGGATCGCGGTGATGTATCTCGGACGGATCGTAGAGCTGGGCGACGTTGACGCCATCATAAAGATGCCTTTGCATCCGTACACTAAAGCCCTCATCGCGGCAGTTCCGGTTCCAGACCCGTCCTCGAAGAGGATTGGAGAGGTGATCAGCGGAGAGATTCCAAGCCCCATCTTTCCACCCCCTGGTTGCCACTTTCACACTCGATGCCCATACGTCCATACGAGGTGCACCCTCGAAGATCCACCCCTCATCGAGGTTGAGCCGAATCACTGGGTAGCATGCCATCTGGTCGGCAAGTCTCTCAACAGCTAACGGCAGTAGGAATTTCGGGCCTCATCTCATATCCCGGCGCCCATAGTCAGATCCTACTAGGGTAGAAGGCAGTTTCCGGAGATCGTTGATGATAAGCTGGACCACGTAATGATTATCCAGTCATAGCCATTTGACAAGCCGATTAGGGGACTGACGCATCTCTCTGGGTCTTTCCCGTCGGACATCACCGGAGGAGGTTGCCTCAGATCGTAGGTTGAGTCGCCGTTGGATTCGACATAATTGATCTTGGGATCAGAACTTAGAGTGGAGCCCAGCGAAATGTTTGACGTTCCCGATTGAGCGATCGCATCGCCCGCGTCGTACTGGCCGTTGCTGTTTGAATCGTAGACGACCGTCTCGCCTGGATCCCAACGACTATTTCCGTCAGAATCAACATATTTGAGATTAGAGTCAGAGCTCAAAAGAGTACCGAGCGGAGGAATGTTATTTCCCGCTGCATAAATCACCCTGTCTGGTGTCGAGTACATTCCGTTTGAGTCGTTGTCATAGACGATGGTTTCACCAGGGCTCGTGCAGTAGCTTAAGACACAAGACTTGCTGAGGGGCTTCCCCCATTCGCTGAAAAAGTAGCCGAGAGTGAAAATGTACGCCGGGCAGCAATGCGTTGACTGGACGTATATCGTTCCACTGTCATCCCTGGTGTTTAGAGGGGCATAACCGGGGGAGCCTACCCAAACGCCGTTCACTGAGTCATAGGTATGATTGTACCAATATCTGCCGCCAGGCACTCCTATCCCAGCTGGAGGCGTAGAATTGGTCATGTATCTAACGTCGAGTATGTGCAGCTTAACCCGCCAATCGATCACGAGACCCCCGGAATATTGGTTCGATGGAAGGTATTCCAAAAAGAAGAAGACCCCAGCAATGGTGAGAGCTATAATCGCCACCGCCAGTCTCACCCTCGCATCTCTCAGTCCCCGAGGCTTCCGTTCCTTGAAATCGCGTGTCATGAAGTATCCTCCGGGATCGACACTATCATTCTTGCTGCGCTTCCTTTAAGAGCATCGTTTGCCAGATAGCTGTCCATCAAACGGAGTCGTGCGATGCGAGCCAGACTTTGGACGATCGGGCTCATTTCACTAGTGTTGCTATCTCTTCCTCCCGGACCTGTCCATGCCACACCAGCTTTACCAAGCTACGCGCTTAGTGTTCACGATGGTAAAGTCTCTGTCCTGATAAGTCTGAGCTTCCAACAAAACCTAACAGCGCTCGCGAGTTCCTTCTCCTTGCCGCAGCTCAGAGGATCGCTTGTGGGCTTAAACTCTACGGCCGCACTCCATACTATTCAGGACGCGATCAGCTCCAAAGACTCTCAGGCCAATGTAAACGATCTTGTGCTAACTGCTACTTCCAATGCCATAAACAACGCAACCAACAGCCAGTGGCTCAACCTGACTCTCAGTTTCGACATAACCGGTGTAGTGAACAATGTTCCCTTGGGGGGCGAAAGAATAGACCTTTCGTGGAAGTCCTTCACAATCCTCCAGGACTTGGCAGTTGGCGGGACAGAGATCAACAATATCGGCGCCAAGTACATGGCAGCATATGCGCTACAGATAGCTTCCAGTCAAGTCTCCAGTCGGTTCATCACATTCACCCTCAGGGTTGACGGGAAACTCGCCGGAGCCAGCGGATTCTCGGAGGCCATCGCGTCGTTCAAGACCATGAACTTTTCACGACTATCTGCACCAGTCTCGACCTGGCAGGAGGCCTATGACTCAAGCTCTAACCAGGTCACTTGGTCCTATGAGCCCGCGCGTAACCTAGGGCTCAGCGTCACAGGAATTGCCCAAGAACCACCCGACCAAGGTGGAGGGAGTGCGACCTTTCGTTACGGTCTCTTCTACAGTCTCGCAGCCCAGGTGAGGGGGCCAAACCGATCGACTGCGAACGTCGACACAATTATCGCCATCTTCAACGACTCTTCAGAAGCGTTGATGAGTACGATCATCGCCCTCATCGCGATTCCCGGCATAGGTGCCTTCGTCTACGAGCACCACCTCTCCGCCAAGACTCAAAGAAAGAAATCACGGAGGTAGACCTTCTCCATAAAATCGAGACGTGCATCCCAACAAGAGGCTCCCAGCGAGTTGTTCTTTGATTCGCTACAAGCCGCAGCCTGCTAGCGTGGCGATACTCTGAAGGTTATGTCGGCAGAGTGGGATATGAGGCCGCTCGTCGCTGTTACAGTAACAGTGAATTCTACCGGAGGTGTTGTTGGGAATGTAACTATTAACAGTAGCATGAGCGTCGAAGTCCCAGGCTCAAGAAACACCTTTGCAGAGGTGAGGAAGAAGGCGACAGGGCCCGACTTCCGCAGGGGAGAAACAGATATTGAGAGACTCAACCCTCCGAAGAACCCTTCCTTGCTCTCAAGACTGACAGAGCCCAGCCGGTCTGAGTTCTTCTGGAGCGTAGGACAGCAGAACGCGGAGGAGATGCCGAAGTCTCCGGGTAGGCCTGTGCTTCCCTGCACAGTCTCAGGAACGATGTTTGCCCCGTTGACAACAGTGACACAAAAGTCAGGAGAGACGCTTGTCATGGAGCAGCCAGTCTGGAAGTCCACTTCCACTGCCGATGAACTCTGGGTGGCGTTGTAGGTGATGCTAAAAAGTCGCCCTGTTGTTGGGGCCGGTGTGCTGAAGCCCAGGGCAACCGCGGCAACTTCCACCGCGCCGATACCGTTCGCCCCCGAGCAACCAAACCCCTTGAAGTCAATACATTCTGCAATTGGTAGAATGTTTGAACCTAGCACGCTCCCACCTAGATCCACGCTCGAACCACGCAGGACCTTCGGGTCTCCTTTTACAAGGATGTCAAACCCGTTCAACCGATCTGAGCGCTGGATGTTCACTGCTACTGTCAGTTGAGTCCCGTTCAGGGCAGAGATGGCTAGAGGTGTAGGAGGACAGTCTGCGGATTGGGGACCTGCGAGACACACCAAACCGATGCTCTGTCCATAAACCTCTAATTGGGAAAGTGGGCCGAGTCCGGAGAAGGCTATGATGACAAGGATTGTAACAAGCATAGGGCTCCCGATGAACCTCATAAAATCCTGAGCTGCCTAACAACCAATTCTCGTTTAAGGCTTGCGGACTTTGTTCGTGAACTCTAGACGTATTTCTCAGTGGTGCGGGGGGTGGGATTCGAACCCACGAAGGCCTTCGCCACAGGGTCCTAAGCCCTAGGCAGGCTCTCGGCGTGAGCCAACTGCCCATTTGACCTGGCTATGGTACCCCCGCTCGCAGCGAAAAATACGTAGATAGTCTAGCCAAATTAAGCCCTATCATCGTTTAGAATCGTGCGTCCGCAGATTTGCTGACAAACCTGGGTCTCGCAAGAGCCACTGTAAAGTGCTCCGGGCGGGATTTTCAGCAGCTGGGTGCCGCTTTTGAACCCGCGATCAACGGCTCTGGAGCCTCCGGATTCTCCGCCGCTAACGGTAACGCTCGATTGGCCGCCCAACCGTTCCTCTTGGGCTAAGGCCGCTATGCTAAACCGGGCTACACCACCGGAGCATCATTCCGGGCTACGCCCTCATGGTCTTTTACCTTTTTGTCAAGCCTAGGACCTAGACTGGTTTGGAGCTTTCCCAGAGAAATTCGAAGTAGCTCTTTCCAAATCTTACGAGTCCAGCGTGTTCCGAGGATATTGCCAGTGTGAGTCCCTTTTCAGGCTCCTCTCCTAGGAATATGATGATCTGATTGCTGTCTGAGATCATTCCTCCTCCGAACATTTGCTCTCGGACCCTGACCTCTGCCAGCCCCTTCAATTTTCTGATCGAGTCTTTGCCCGTGAGGCTGGGAACCATTATCGAGACTTTGATTCCTCGACTATTCATGAGCGCGAGGAGGGGCGTGGCCACGGAGATTACGGACTCTGGGACCACAGGCATGGCAACTAGGAGTTCTCTCTTTGTTCTCCCAAGTGTTTCTTTGATTCTATCTAGAATGTTATTCTGTCCTCTAACGATCCATATGTCCGGTCTTTCTTGGACTCTTTTCTTCTCGTAGAGGGGTTGTAGCTCTGACATTGCATCTGTCTGGCTGGACTTGAGCGTGTTCTCCATTCTCACTCTGGAGAATTCGAGGGCGGTGCTGGGAGGTTTGGGAAAATACTTACTTGGTCTGCCCTGTTCGCTTTCTACCCAGCCCTTTCTCTCCAGATTGCCCAGTATTTCGTATATCTTCGAGTAGGGAATCGCGGCTGTAGTACTCAGCTGACTGGCAGGCATTGGTCCAGATTCCACTAGGGCAATGTACGCTTTGACCTCGTATTCTGTGAGCCCGAATTCCTTTAGGGCTCTTCTAGTTGTTTCGGAGACCATCATGACATCTTCTTGCTCCTCGAGCTGAACAAGTGACCTCATATTGCACCGTTGAAGGAGGGTGTAAATAGCAAGAAAGGCTTCATAATCGTGTTTCGAACTGTGGGCTATCGTTTGGTCGATAAGAACCTAGTCTTGGAAAAACTGAGGGGCGTGCTGGACCCGGAGATTGGCCGGAGTATAGTTGATCTAAAAATGGTCCGAGATATCTCAGCTAGCGATGGGAACGTCTACGTGAAAATTGCCCTGACCGTTGCGCACTGTCCGCTTGCAAAGACTCTACAGGCAGATGTCGAGAATGCTGTGCGAAAGATCGAGGACGTAAGATCGGTGAAAGTCGAGACAACGACCATGTCGAGAAAGGAGTTGGAGGAGTTGAAGCAACAATTGCAACCTGGAGTAAGACCCTCAACCCCGTCAAAGGATGGACTAGGGGTTGGACCTGGGATTGAACGTCTCGGAAAGCGAGGCATCCGCAGCATTATCGCCGTCATCTCAGGGAAGGGAGGCGTTGGAAAATCCTTCGTCACGAGTATGCTCGCATCAGAGCTAAAGAGAAGCGGATACGAGGTAGGAGTCCTAGACGCGGACCTCACTGGTCCAAGCATCGCCAAGGTACTTGGTGTCGCCGGTAAGCCGTACAAGAGTCCCGGGGGCGGAATCGTCCCCCTTAGGACGAAAACCGGAATCAAGGTCATGTCAATCAACCTTGTTCTGGACGACCCCAGCACGCCGGTGGTCTGGCGAGGCCCAATCGTTAACAGCGTAATCCGGCAACTATACTGGGACGTCGATTGGGGCGACCTCCATTATCTTCTCGTGGACCTTCCACCGGGGACCAGCGATGCCCCTCTAACAGTGTTCCAATCTCTTCCATTAGACGGCGTCATCGTAGTCTCCTCGCCACAAGATCTCGCTTCAATGATAGTCTCAAAAGCAGTGAACATGGCCAAGAAAATGGACGTCCCAATACTTGGTCTAGTTGAGAACATGAGCTATCTCAAATGTCCAGGTTGTGGGAAGACGCTGAATGTTTTCGGAGAGCCGAAGGGAGAGAACCTCGCATCGAGCCTAGGGCTGCCGTTCTTAGGCGGCATTCCCTTAGACCCCGCCATTGCCAAATTGTCTGACCAAGGGAAAATCGAAGAGTATTCCAACTCAATAATCGGAGGCATTGTGAACGAGCTCAGAACCCGAGCCGCCAAACAGGTTGAACAACTAACCCAAGGCCTTCCAATCGCCTGGTCTATCGAGCCCTGACTGCAACTCACCGCCCCAATTTAGAGGCTATTGCGAAGCCGCGAATCTTTTAACTCAGCTTCCACCATACATAGGTAGTTCAGAGGCTCTAGGTCATGGCAACAAAACGGCGAGCTGTTACACGACGGGCGAAGAAATCAGGGAAGAAGCTTAGGCAGGCAAAAACTGGGAAGGCCGGTCACTCTCGAAAGAGAGTCGAAGTGAAGAAATCTCCACCCGTGCTCCCACCGGTTGTGTTGCCACGTCTTGACATCGAACGACCAGCTCGGGAGCGGTCAAGGATAACGGTCGAAAATATTCGCGGCGACACCGCGATCGGCGACCTTCTCGTTACCTTCCCTCGAATAAGAGATGTTCTGGTCAGAAAGGGTCTGAGACTAGAGGCGGAGGATGCGGGAGATATCTACATGACCCTCGATGCTTTCTCCGCAATGAACGGATTGAAAGCTGAGAGTCTCGTCCAAGAACTCGTTGAGGCCGCCAAGGAGCCTCCACCTCAGCAACCGGTAACCCAACTCATAGCACCCACTGCCGCTTAGGTCAACTTTCTTGTGTCTGAATATTTCGCGATCAGCGAAAACTTGGTAGTCTAGAAAGTAATCAGTGTATGAGTTTGGATGCTCGCGCGCGAATTCTGATCTCTGGACTAGTACAAGGCGTTTTCTTTCGTCGCGGGATCGCCGACTTGGCACGGCAACTGAGTGTCACGGGCTGGGTGAGGAATCTCCGAGATGGTAGTGTTGAAGTGGTTTGCGAGGGAGACAAGGACAAGCTTGACAGGGTCGTCCAGTTCTGCCGGGTCGGTCCTTCTGGGGCCAGAGTGAAGAATGTTGACGTGGACTGGTTTGATTTCAGGGGCGATTTTCGAGGTTTCAAAATCATTCGTTAGTGTTGTCCTATGTCGTATACTGCGATTGTGCGTTGAATGAACCAAACTCGTCATAGTACTTTCGAGCGATGTTCACTGCATCATCGCTCCTTTTGAGAATGGTTTGGTACTCAGGATGCGAGTCGCCAGCGAACGATGCTGCCTTTTCGAAGTACTTCCTCACTCCATCAAGGTCACCCTTGTACAGAGAGATTCCACCAGCGATCCTATAGCCGACCTCGGCTCGCAATTTGTTTCCTTGAGCCTCGAAGCCTTGCGCCTCGGTTAGGACTTGATCAAGTGGTGCTATGATTTTTTTGGGGTCGAGAAACATGAGGTGGGACATTGCTTTGTATAAGTCGCCGTCGCCACCGCAGAGTTCTTTCAGTCTATTGGCCACCGCGGACTGAGCATTGAGCTCGAGAGGGGGATCTTTCTGTTTCGTCTTGCCAAAGCCTAGCTTCAAGGTGCTCGGGGTCTCCTAGAGGACTGGTTAGCTCTTTAGTGAACAATTTAAGAATTGACTCTTTTGGGAGCAGAGCTGGGAGTGAACCATGGGAGGCGCGATGAGTGAGTTTTGAGGACAAGATGATTCGGAAGAGAGAATCAAAGAATAAGGCTCGAAGACGGAAGAGAGGACCTTACAGGAAATCCTCCAGTGGAAGAATCATCAAGTACTAGGACCAGTCTGAACACCGCCAAAGCTGGACTAGTGTAGTTGATGATAGGTCGAAGACAATCCAAATCAGGGGAAGTCGCCTAGAACTAGACTACTTGCCTGATCGGGTATCGAAATTGGGTGAGGTCAGTCAGTGTTGGATCGGTATTTTTCTATACTTTGCTATGCTGTCAGGCTCGATACTGATGGTTTCGGCGCAGCTGTGATGCCCGAAGCAGATCGTGCAGTGCTCAACATCCCAGCTAGGGTCGACCTTCCTGCACGTCTCGCACATGAGGCCTAGCGCACGAATGTCCGTGCAGGCTTGACAGAACTTCCTTGACACGTCTAGCGGGCTCGGGTCATCGACAAGCGTGGAAGCAATGTCTCTGCTCATCTGACGTACCTCTGCTGCAGCCCCCAAGTCGACCGCTTCTCCGCGAACCTGGTGTCTGTATTTGCTGACAGCCGCCTGTGTAACTCCCAATCGTTGTGCGACTAGTTCCTGTTTCATTCCGTAGTCTTCTATCAACTCACGGGCTATCATCGCCCGTAATGCGGGAATGACTGATTTCGTTGCGACTTCGCAAGGAATGATCAATAAGACGACCGAGTTACCTCTCCGTAAAATCTATTTAAACATGACCTATGTCATAATCTAGAAGGGTATTCCCTTCGAGACGGAATCGTCCATTGCGCTCCCAGATCTCGAATGTTTGAGGGTCACCTGACCGTCCAAAAGAGGACCCGCGCTGGAAAACGCCAAATTTTCGATCGATCAGGCCCATTCCATGTTTTGAACGGCTTAATTCGTTTATGATGAGCTCCAGGCAGCGAGTATCAGAAGAAGGGGGGCTTACACAAAGTATCCCTTGAACGCGTGAAGCGGAAGTATCATTTTTTTTCGCGACTCAAAACTAGCCGGCGCTGAGAGACGCTGATGTGTCTACTTTGATCCCTCCCTCCTCTTGCGCCCCAGTTTTACCCTCCAAGGAACCTATAAATCGAAACAGGGTACACTGTCTCTCAGAAGAGAACATGGTTACTGTCGATGCGGTTGAAAAGGAGCTTGAGAAGGTTGTTGACCCAGAGATCGGGCTCCCGATCACTGAGATGCATCTTGTTGACGAGATAAAAATTCAGGAAAACGGAGAGATCTTCATCAAGTATCATCTTACCGCGCCATTCTGTCCCCCAATCTTCGCGGAAGACATTGGAATGAACATACGGATGTTAACATCCAAGCTTGAAGGGGTCAAGAAGGTCACCGTTATCCTCCATGGACACGCCCTCGCAAACGAGATCAACCAGAGAGTAAACCCTGGCTACACTCCCCCGCCCGCTCAGCAGGCTTCACCCGCTCAGACAAAGGCATGAGTCAGTCACAACCTCCGTTCATCAGACTCTGTTCCATCGAAGAAGTCCCCGAAGGAACTTTCAAACGTTTCCTAATCGAGGCAAAGGAGATTCTACTACCTAAATCGAAGGCCAATACTACGCTTGGGAGGAAAGGGGCACTCGCCGGGAGGACCCCTCTCTGCGGCCATGGAAGATCGAGCGATTACGTGTCCTCAGCATTTCGGCTAGTTTAGCCTATCAACAAGACTGCCGGTGCACCCTAATCTAACTGTCTCTTAGAACACGCGCGGTTAGACTGGAGAACGGCTCTTCTTCGTGTCAAAGTCCTCGCTAACGCTCTACCTAAAGGCATCATACAAGAAGGCTCCTAGCAAACCTCCGAGGACTGGTCCGACGACATATATCCATAGGTTTCCCAGTGGAGTCAGACTAAAGACTGCTGAAGCTAATGTGGGCCCCCATGTTCTAGCTGGGTTGAGAGACCCTCCAGAAATGGGGCCGAACATCCAGACGATGGCGGCTAGAGCGAATCCTATGGTGACTCCTGCCCGGCTCGGGTCCGCAGTCTTGTCCGTTGCCCCGAATACGGTGAAGACGAGAATGGCAGTGCCAATCACCTCGGCTAGAAGTACTGCGCCAATGCCGAATTCGGGGCTTGGAATGGTATCTCCAAGAAAGGTTGAATGAGCGGCCTGAACGAGTCCTCTGTTATTGCTAGATGTCCACAACGCCAGCTGGACGAACCCCGCAACAGATGCGCCCGCAAGTTGGCCAAGAATGTAGGGTGCCACCTTCTTTGTTTCTATCCTCCGGGTAGCCCAGTGAGCGATTGTGACCGCAGGATTAATGTGAGCACCGGTCAGCCGGCCTATGGTGTAGACCGCCAGTAGCAATGCCACTCCGTGGGCAAGACCGATGAAGCCGAGACCTGCACTCGTGACGGAGCCATCAAGAAACGTCACCGCTATAATTGTCCCGGGACCAATCATGGTAAGAAGAAACGTCCCGTAGGCCTCAGCCAATGCCGCGCGTCCCGTCCGATTCATGGAGAAACGAGTTTACGCTTGACTCTGTGTATATAGCGCTTGTTTTCAAGTGCCTCGCTTCGCTTTCCGTTCAGATCGACACCGATTCCCACTCTGAACACCATGAACCCCGTAGGGGCAAAGAATTTTCTATAGTATACGATCACATAATAGTGCGGGAATTTGACAGTAACAAACAGTTTCACCTGGATGATAGGCGGTCCCCAAGGCAGCGGGATCAACTCGGTAGCGGAGAATTTTGCAAAGGCATGCATTAGAGGCGGGCTTCACATATTTGCAAATATCGAATATCACTCTAACATCAAAGGGGAACACAGCTATTACAGGCTCAGGGTGGAATCGAAGGCTCCTCGCTCCCATGTAGACTGGGTAGATCTGCTGGTCGCCCTCGATCGAGAAACACTATTCGGCGACCTAAACAAGGTTCACCCGACCCATCGAGGTCACAGGCACGAGGTTAGCCCTGGCGGCGGAATAATCTACGACCGTAGCCTGAACCTGACACCTGAATCGTTCGGAAGAGATGACATCCAACTCTTTCCCATCCCGTACATGGACCTCCTTGTCGACGCTCTCAAAGAGTTCGGGAAGGACAAGGAACTCAGCAAGTACCAAGTAATGGTAAACACGATCGCTCTAGGCGCCTCATTAGGCCTCGCCGACTACGACTTCGACCTCGCCACCGAAGCTATCAGAGAAGGGTTCACGGGACGAAAGGCGGCGCTCGGGGACCTGAACGTTAGTGCTGCGAAGCATGGGTATGACTACGCGAAGAGAAGCTTCGGTGAAGACGCATTTCCGATCAAACTGCGAAAACAACCATTAACAGGAAAACGGATGATGATCAGAGGTGTCCAAGCAGTTGCAATCGCGAAACTTAAGGCTGGATGTGGCTTCCAAACCTACTACCCTATCACGCCAGCTACTGATGAGAGCGAGTACTTGGAGTCCCATCAAAAAGACTACAACATGATTGTCGTACAGGCAGAAGATGAGATTTCTGCGATCAACATGGCCACCGGTGCCGCGCACGCTGGCCTCCGATCTTCAACCTCGACATCCGGGCCAGGGTTTTCGCTTATGGCGGAAGGTTTGGGATGGGCAGGAATAACTGAAGCCCCTGGACCAGTTATCATACTATACCAGCGAGCGGGTCCCGCCACGGGCCTGCCGACTCGGACTGAGCAGGCGGATCTAAGATTCGCCCTCCATGCAGCTCACGGAGAATTTCCCAGAATCATCATTGCACCCGGAGATGTGGTCGAAAACTATTACGACACCTTTGACGCGTTCAACTACGCGGAACATTACCAAGTACCCGTGATACTGCTAACTGACA
>VBBT01000050.1 GCA_005881695.1 Candidatus Bathyarchaeota archaeon
TCATCCCCTCGGCCCTCGTGGACTACGACGACCCTCAAATCACAATAGAAAGATGGTTTAGGCTATTTTCAGGATCAAACGTTCGGAATCTTGAGAACCACCTAAGGCAACTGAAACCAAAAGAAGTTAGTCACGACGAATGCGAGGACGGACTTTCAAAGAGGCGATGGTACGCGACAGTCGAGAAAACCATGTCGTGTCTGGCCTTCCCGGTCCGCAGCCCTAGTCCTTACGAGATGGTCCGAGACTCTCACGGCATAGAAATGGCCGCTCGAAAGCAGGGCGTTAACATCGCTTATCAAGACAACAAAGACGCGGAAGTGGGAGACCCGGATAGCCTTGTCATGTCAACGATCAAGATAGAGAAAAAAGAGGTCGTGGAGACCGTCAGGAAAGGAAAATTGTTTCCCCCGAAATCTACCCGCCACCTAGTTCCCTCAAGGCCACTGGGAGGAGGCGTCCCGATCGATTGGCTACAAGATTCTGATTTTTCCAAGGCACAATCCCGATATCAGGATTATATGCAATCTAGGAAGGTTAAACGACTACCCGAGGGATCGCGGGTCGGTAGCAGGCGTTACTTAGAAGAAGTCTTCCTGTTTGAATGAAACAATGACTGCCTCCGCGGAGTCTGTGCCGGTGAAGCTAATCGGAGTCCTCGGCTCAGCGGCCGGAAACAGGGAAATCGTACTGCCGGCCCCGAATGTCTTTACAGTCCAAGAACTGATCTCAGGGTTATTGAAGACGGTTGGCAGCAAATTTTTCAGAGAACTCTTGGTCGATGCTGGGACAGAGGACCCAAGACCCAATGTGATAATTCTCCTGAATGATCAGGACTGCAATATTTTCGAGGGTCTAAAGACCCAGGTCGAGCCGGGGACGAGAGTCACGATTATCCCAGTGGCTCACGGTGGCTAGACTTCGACTATCTCGCATTTCAGCCGCTTGATGACATCGTCAGCCCGTTCCACTTTCACCTTATGGGTGTAGAGCTGTCGCGGGGTCCGGAGCTTCAGCTTAACCAAGTCTTTCGCTCGCTTCACCCGGCATTCCAGGGCGCCCTCTGACAGGCTAACGAATTGATCTGTGCTTGTGATTTCCGACGGCATCTTTCAGACCCTGACTGAACGGGTTAGACTCTCTCTATAAACGGTTCGCCTCGGTAGGCTCGGATAGAATCCGGTCGGCCCATGCGTCGACCCCCTTTTCCCAAACATTCTTTTCAAGTGACCCACTGGGGGTGGGCGATTTTCCCGCGCCCCGCCCTTCACGAAAAACCCCAAACTAGGCAACCCCAAGAAGAAATCCATGAGCTATAATACAACATCAACCCCAACCACAATTGGTGATTATTAGTTGATCCGGATAGGCATCATCGGCAAGACAAATACCGGCAAGACCACATTCTTCAACGCAGCCACTTCCAGCACAGCCGAAGTCTCAACCTATCCGTTCACAACGAAGAAACCGAATATCGGCACCGGGCAGGTACAGACACTCTGCGTCTGCAGAGAACTCGGCCTCAAAGACAAACCACGCAACTCGACATGCGTAGATGGTTGGCGATTCATACCTGTCGAGGTGCTCGACCTCCCCGGGCTAATTAACGGGGCGTGGAAAGGCAAAGGGCTCGGAACCCAATTCCTAAACGTTGTCGCACAAGCCGATGCACTTCTCCATGTGGTCGACGCCTCAGGCAGCATCGACCCCGACGGCAAAATCGCCCACGCCGGCATGGGAAACCCAATACTAGACGTTTACGACATTGAAGAGGAGCTAGTTCTCTGGTTCAAGGTATCCGTCGACAGATCGTTACAACGGCTGCGCAAACGACCTCTGAAGACGGGAGCCTACGACAAAGCGTTCGCCAAGGAACTCGCCGGAATAGGAGTAAAACTAGAACACGTGACCGCAGCTCTCGAAGCCTCAAACCTATCCACAAAACACCCGAAAGAATGGAAAGACGAAGATTCTAGAAAATTCTCCGAAAACATACGAGCCGTCTCTAAGCCGACCTTGATCATCGCCAACAAGATGGACCTTGCCTATTCCGAAAAGAACTTCGAGAAACTACGCGAAGAATTCAACTCCCAACTCGTCATTCCCGCTTCCAGCGAAGCAGAACTCGCACTGAAACGAGCCCAAGAGAAAGGCCTCATACAATACGTTCCCGGGGAAGAGACATTCAAGGTCCTCGACGAATCACGAATATCCAAAGACCAAGCCTGGGCACTCGCCTACGTACAACAGAAAGTAATGACCAAACTCATGAGGACCGGAGTAGAGTTCGCGCTCAACTCCGCAGTTTTCAAGCTCCTCGGAATGAACGCCGTATATCCAGTAGAAGATCCGAAAAGCTTCACTGACAAGAGAGGAAACGTCCTGCCCGATGCCTTTCTAGTCCCCCGCGAGTACACTCCGAAAGACCTGGCCAAAGAGATACACTCCGAACTAGCTGAGAAAATGCTCTATGCAATTGATACACGCGACGGTCTTAGGCTACCCAACGACTATCTTCTCCGAGACCGTGACGTAATCTCAATCGTCACGGCCGCACGCAAGAAGTAATTACCCCAAAAATATTCCTTTGAGAATAGGCTAACAAACGTTAATAACAGAACTTCCCCGCGGACACGTTCAACTCTTGAGTTTGAGAAAATGGGCCTAGTTGTCAGCGAACTAAGACAGACCCCGGTGTCCGAACAAGAACTCGAAATCGTTGAGCGAAAAGGTCTCGGACATCCTGACCACATATGCGACGCCGTCATGAACGAAGTCTCCATCTCCCTCAGTCGAGAATATATCAAACGATACGGCGTAGTCATGCATCACAACATCGACAAAGCACTCCTCGCAGCGGGAGCGGTCCGAAGAAATTTCGGAGGCGGCGAAGTCAAACGACCTATGCTCATGGTCTTCGGAGATCGAGCCACCTACGAGGTCGACGGTGATCCAGTCCCTATCGACGAGATCGCTGTTTCTACAGCGAAAAAATGGTTCAAGAAAAACCTCCGATTCGTTGACCCTGAGAGACACGTTCGATACCAAGTCGAGCTAGCGCGAGGCTCAGAGGCCCTTCGAGACATATTCAGCCGAAAAGGAAAATTCTACGGCGCAAACGACACATCAGCGGCTGTAGGGTACGCCCCGCTCACCGATACCGAGAGAATCGTCCTCCACACAGAACGCTACATCAACTCTCCCAGCTTTAAGAAAGAATTCCCTGAAACAGGTGAAGACGTCAAGATCATGGGCTCAAGGGAAGGAAGAGATCTAAATCTTACAATCGCTATGGCCTTCGTCGACCGGTTGATCGAGAACGAGAATCAATACTTCCAGCGTAAGGCCGAGGTGGTCGAAGATGTAACCCGCTTCGTAAAGTCGAGGGTGAAATTCGACGGCGTCAATGTTGACATCAATACTCTTGACAAAAGGGGACGAGGCATGGGAGGAATATACCTCACCGTTCTCGGAACCTCAGCTGACGACGGCGACGGCGGACAAGTAGGCCGAGGAAACCGAGTTAACGGCGTCATACCACTCAACCGTCCAACCTGCTCAGAAGCAGCTGCAGGTAAGAACCCGGTCAGCCACGTTGGAAAGATCTACAATCTTCTAACCTACGAAATCGCCCAACACGTCCATCAAAAAGTCCCGGGCGTGAGAGAAGTCTACGTCTGGCTCCTCAGCCAAATAGGAAAGCCCATCAACGAACCCAAGGTCGCGGGGGTGGAGCTCATCCTCGACAAAGGAGTAGAACTGAGGCAAGTCTCCAAAGCCGCCTCAGAGATTGCAAAGTCGGACCTAAACAACATTAACGATTTTACCAAACGCTTGACCGAAGGAAAGATACCCGTCTGTTAGGCTAACAAAGCGCATGAGTCAAGCCCCTCGGGGACTGCTCGGAAGGATCGCTGCAGGAGCAGTTTCCTTCACTGTCCTAACATACGTCATAGCTATCGGAATAGCGCTTGGTCTAGTCACTTCCGGCCAATTTGCAGGACAACTAGCGGGTATTAGGGTACATTTTTTCACTGGCGCCTTCTTCATTTACCCGATAATTACACCCATACCCGTCGACCTGCTTCTCCTCACCGACACTTGCATAATCATCTATGTAGCTTGCTTCATCGCCGCGTTCAGATCCGGAGACGGTTTTCTCACCGGATTGCAACGCCTCAGACAAGCGGGGCGAGTCAGTACCAAATCCAACTGGCTCGTCGTTATGCCCCTGGTCTCATGCGCTCTACTCCTTATCGTCCTGGTTGTAACAATTGTCCTAACAGAGTCCGGTATTTCTTCGGGAACGCTGTGCAATCCTTGTCCCCCTGAAGCTGAACTCTACGCAGCCCTCACATACTCACCGATCAGTGAAGAAATCGCTTTCAGGATCACCACTCTTGGGCTATTGGTTTCCATCTTGACCTTTTGGAGGGCCCGCTCAATCGAAAAAGGATTTCCAAAGCCAAGAATACTTTCGCTAGTAATTGCGTCGTTTCTGTCTCCAGAATCAGCAAAGGCCAGGGTTGGGCTTCCTACCATCACTAGCAATGGGTGGCATGGAATCCATTGGAGTGAATGGATTCTGCTATTCCTAACATCGTCTCTCTTCGGGATCGCCCACATAATCTCAGGCGGAACTGATTGGGGAGTCGGCAAAGCGTTTACCGCCGCAATCTCAGGGTTTGCCTTGGGCTTTGTCTACTTAGGTTATGGAGCCTACGCTGCGATTCTACTTCACTGGTTCTTTGATTTCTACTTTGAAACCTTTAGCGTGGGGGCAAATGTGTTTGGCGGTGCTCTTGCAACACTTCCAGGCCTCGTCTCCCTTACCTCGCTAATCGTTGGGATAGTCTCGATTTTGGTCGCACTAGCCTGGCTAGTAAGAAGAATGACCCGCGCTGAAATTCCAACGACTTATAAGCCACCTGAATCCGTCTCTTATTCTATTCAGTGAGGAGCTTGCATCACCGCCAAGTTCGAAAGAACCGAATTTGAGCCGTCTAGACAACAAAGGATCCGAAGATTCTCCAAGGAACCAAATAAGACCTAGCCCTGACTATGCTCTATCCAAGAGCTACGACCCGGCGGCCGAGGAATCCAAGTGGCAAGAGTATTGGCGACGACAAGACGTCTACCACTTCGACGCACAGGATACCTCGCGCAAGACGTACAGTATCGACACACCGCCACCATATCCCAGCGGTGACTTTCACGTCGGAAACGCCCTGAACTGGTGCTACATCGATTTCGTAGCCCGCTACAAGAGGATGAAAGGCTTCAACGTACACTTTCCCCAAGGTTGGGACTGCCACGGGCTCCCGACAGAGGTTAGAGTCGAACAGACGTTCAAGATCCGCAAGAACGATGTGCCGCCTGAACAGTTCGTGGAGATGTGCCGCAAGCTCACGGGCGAATACATCGCAAAGATGAAACAATCGATGAATCTGCTTGGAATATCCTCCGACTGGGCACTGGAGTACAAGACAATGGACCCTTCGTACTACAGGCTCACTCAACTCTCCTTCCTCGAACTTTACAAATCAGGGCACCTCTACCGCGGAGAGCACCCCGTAAACTGGTGCCCCCGCGACGAGACCGCGATAGCAGAAGCAGAAGTGGTATACCAAGAACGCAAGGGAACACTGTACTACATTAGGTTCGGAGACCCGGATGAGGGCATCGAGATCGCGTCTACGCGCCCCGAGCTTCTCGCCGCCTGCGTCGGAATAGCTGTAAATCCGAAGGACGACAAGTACAAGACTGCGGTTGGAAAAACCATTACGGTGCCCATCTTCGGGCAGAAAGCCCGCATAATATCCGACGACGAAGTAGATCCCCGCTACGGTACTGGAGCCGTAATGATCTGCACCTTCGGCGACAAGACGGACGTAAGATGGCAAAAGAAATACCATCTGCCAATCATCAAGGCGTTAACGGAAAACGGCAGACTATCAGTTGACGACTCTCGGTTCAGGGGTCTCAAAGCCGAGGAAGCAAGAAAGAAAATAGTTGCCGAACTTCAAGCTACTGGACTAATCACCAAGACGGAAACGACACAGCAGAATATTGGAACATGCTGGCGATGTCAGACCCCTGTCGAAATCATCTCAAGACCTCAGTGGTTCATGAAGACCCGAGACCTGACACAGAAAGTTGTGGAATGGGCCGGAAAGCTCGACTGGGTTCCGCCCTTTGCTAAGCAACGACTCATCGACTGGGCCGAGTCTCTCGACTGGGACTGGGTAATCTCCAGACAAAGAATTTTCGCCACACCGATACCCGTATGGTATTGCACGAAATGCGAGTCGACAATCATCCCAGATGAAGGAGACCTCCCAGTGGATCCAAGAAAGGACAAATTGCCTGAGAACACCTGTCCCAAATGCGGGGGTCGCGAATTTCGAGGTGAAAAGGATGTCCTCGATACTTGGATGGACTCATCCATAACGGCGGCAATCCACGCCGGTTGGCCCATCAAGTCAAACCTATTCGGGCAACTCTTTCCGGCGGACCTACAGCCTAACGGGCTCGACATAGTCCGAACATGGGACTATTACCTCCTAGTCAGAGGTCTCGCACTGTTCGGAACAGCGCCCTACAAGGCCCTTCTCATCAACGGCATGGTGAAGGGCACCGACGGGCGGATGATGCACAAATCCTATGGAAATTATATAGAAGCAGATGAGGCTGTCAAGAAAGTCGGAGCAGACGCGCTTCGGCAATGGGCAGCAGCAGGGGGATCAACCGGCTATGACATCCCCTTCCGCTGGAACGAACTCGAATACGGGAAAAAATTCCTTACCAAGCTCTGGAACGTAACTAGGTTTATTCTCGCGAACACGAAAGATCCCCTTCATTCGAAAAAGCCTACCAACCTCCCGCTCATTGATCGTTGGCTCCTAGCGAGCCTTCAGACACTTACGAGCGATGTATCCGAGGCCTTTGAAACATTCCAGTTCAATACAGCAATAGAAGCAATAAGGAAATTCACTTGGCACTCGCTTGCGGACGACTATCTGGAAGCAGTCAAACATAGACTACAGCCCGGAAGAGACCCGGCTGATTTGTCGGCGACACGCTACTGCCTCAAAGAAGCGCTCCTGACAATCTGTAAACTCCTCGCACCGATATGCCCTCACATGTCTGAGGCAATCCATCATCAATTCTCGCCAGGAAAAAGGAGCGTTCATCAAGAGAGCTGGCCTGTACCTCCCAAAGATTTTGACGATGCTTCGATCCGTGATGGGAAACTTCTCTTAGATCTGATCTCTAACGGTCGTCGGGAAAAATCCTCAAAGGGTCTTTCGCTCGGCTCGAATGTCAAGAAGATTGTGATAACAACCGGCGTCGAGCACCTTCACCTTCTAAAGGAGAATGAGGAGACCATTCTCAGAACGCTCAAAGCCGATTCCATGGACCTAGAACGCTCCCCCTCAAGTTCCAACCCGCTCAAAGAGCCAGGCCCGGGATTCAAGGTCGAAATCCATGCATAGGTCAAGTCTTATATCATGACCAAAGGAAAAACCCCTCAAGAAGGCGTCTTTGGACCGGCCGGTCAGAATGAGAATGGTTTCCTCGCAAGTTCTCGCTTGCAGCAATCTTTTTGTTGTTGACCCAAGAACGGTTCAGACTCCTTAACAAACACAAAGGATTGCAAGAAAAAATGGGTGAAGAGAGACCGAGAAGAAGTTACGGCAGAAAAGGCGGCTACTCTAGGAGCGGCGGAGGAGGCAGTGGTGGAGGTTATGGCAGAGGTGGAGGAGGGGGAAGCTACGGCCGTGGCGGCGGGGGAGGAGGCGGCCGAGGGTATGATCGTGGATACGACCGCGGGCAGGACAGGAACCGCGGACCAGCACCAGTCGAAGAAGGTCAGGAAGTCGACGTCACCATAGATTCCGTCGGGAAGCGCGGAGACGGAATAGCTAGAATCAACAACTTCGTCGTCTTCGTACCCGGCACCAACCAGGGAGATCAGGTGAAAGTTAGAATAACCTCGGTAAGGGGCAACTTCGCGACCGGAGAAGTCGTAACAGGA
>VBBT01000051.1 GCA_005881695.1 Candidatus Bathyarchaeota archaeon
CAGGGAAGGGTCCTGAGCCCAGAGGCCGCGCGAAGTACGCGTTGATAATCGTGGCATTGTGTCCCGGAACCGTTACGGTTTCTGCTATCATCCCCTCGTACATATCAGTCCGATACTTGTCCATGGTCGATGCTCGCCCGTTGTGGATGAAGAAGGGCAGGTTTGTTTAGCTTTTCCTCAAATTGCTCGACGAGCAACGTCAAGAGGCGGCGGCCGAAAGGGGAAGCGATTTCGGCGAGACCTAGTCATACTCGCCAAGCTACTCCTTGTGACCGTCGGATCCTGACGTTCCTCGATGGCCCTTAAGTACTCGATGGCAAATTCGAGCCTTTGGATCGTCATGCAGGCAACTGCCCAAGCTGGGAAGGCTGTCCAACAAGTCAAAGAATACGACCTTTTTCTTGACATCAATTTTGATGCTCTGAAATTCTCAGGAAAAGTAAGAATCGACATGAGTTCAACTGGAGATATCAGTCTTGACGCAGTAGATCTCGAGGTTACAGGCGTTAACGCGAACGGTCGAAGTGTGCCGTTCAAACAACATGGAAACGTCGTGGATATTCAGACTGGCCAATTCTCCGGACCGCTAGAAGTTGGCTACAAAGGAAAAGTCTCTGAGAGCCTGACCGGGTTCTACAAGGCTCCGTACGGAGACAAGTACGTTCTGACGACACACTTCGAAGCGGGACACGCTCGTAGACTATTGCCTTGCATCGATCATCCAGCCTACAAGGCAGACTTCAAACTAACAGTACGCACGAGAAGTGATCTCTCTGTAATCTCGAACATGCCCGTTGAATCCGAGAAGAAGGAGGGGAACAAGAAGACGGTAACTTTCCAGAAGACCCCGAAGATGTCTACCTATCTTCTCTATCTAGGAATCGGCAGGTTCGAGGAGGACAGGAATCACCATAACAACACAGAGTTGTATACGGCCTCTGTTGTCAAGCCTGATGGCAAGATCAAGACCGGTCTCGCATTCGAGGCAGCGCAGAAATCTCTAGAATTCTACGAAAAGTATTTCGGTATTCCATATGATCTGCCGAAGCTCCACTTGATCGCTGTCCCTGAGTTTGCTTATGGGGCGATGGAGAACTGGGGCGCGATAACCTTCCGAGAGATTTTGTTGCATGCCGACGAGGACACGAGCACCTCGACGAAGAAGAGCATCGCTGAGGTGATCGCGCACGAGATTGCTCACATGTGGTTCGGCGATCTCGTCACGATGAAATGGTGGGATGACCTCTGGCTTAACGAAAGCTTCGCGACCTTCATGGCCTACAAGGTAGTGGACTGGGCCTATCCACAATGGAAGATCTGGCAAGACTTTGTCAAGAACAGCACCGGAGGCGCGATGGCCCGGGACGCATTGAATAGCACTCATCCCATCGAGGCCAAAGTCAGGTCACCGGAAGAGATCGAAGAATTGTTCGACGAGATTAGCTACGGCAAGGGCGCAAGTATTCTTCGAATGATTGAGGCTTACACTGGGCCAGACAAGTTCCAGAAGGGCGTCAGCAAGTACCTCCACCAATTCCGGTATTCCAACGCCTCTGGAAGCGACCTCTGGAATCATCTTCAACAAGCTTCAGGGTTGGATGTCAGCCGCGTCATGGAAGGCTGGATCGGCAAGGTAGGATATCCAGTCGTCAAGGCGTCACTCTCCTCTGGAAAGCTTGTACTGGAGCAGGAAAGGTTTCTCCTCTCGGGAGCGAGTGATAAGCAAACTTGGCCTATCCCGGTCACGATTGCACTGGACGGTAGGACCCAGCAGCTCATGCTCGACAAGGAAAGAGCTGAAGTCACCGTCGCAAACCCTAAGTCATTGAAACTCAATGTTGACCGGACCGGGTTCTATCGAATAGACTACAGGGGTCCCGAACTCCAGTCGCTCGTCTGGGCCAGCAAGCTGTCCGGGCTCGACAGGTATGGCCTCGCGAACGATGCATGGGCGTTTCTCAACTCGGGTAGGATGAGCTGGAAAGAGTACCAGGGTCTTCTGGAGCGTTTCTTTGATGAGGAAGATTATCTTCCTGCCTTTGAGGTGTCGGAAAGGATCACAAATCTATTCCTAATTGCGCCTAAGAAGGTCGTGGATCTCTCGCGGAGATACCACAAATCACAGTTGAAGATCCTTGAAGGGAAACGCGACGAGAACAGCTCGCTACTCAGAGGAGCCATTGCCGCGCGGCTCGCTATTCTAGATGATGCATACGCGCATGAGGCTGGTGCGAAATTCAAAGACTTGGCCACAGTAGAGCCGGACATGAAACGCTCGGTCATCGTAGGCTATGCCAGGTCATCCAACGACCACGACGGGCTCATTGATCGATACAAGAAGAGCACCACAGACGAGGACCGCCTCAGGTACTTGGAGGGACTCGCCAGCTTCAAACGGTCTGACTTAGTGAGAAAAGTTCAGGAGTTCGCCATGGCGGGCAACGTGAAGCGCCAGGATATCGGACGAGGACTGCTCCAATTTGCCACCTCGAACCCGGATGCGCATACTGTGACCTGGGAGTGGTTTAGAGACAACATTGAGCAGCTGGACAAGATGTACGAGGGAACAGCGACCCTCTCGGCATACATGCGCGCCTACATATCGATCATAGGCGTCGGCCGGGTCGGTGAAATCGAGAAACTATTCAGCGAACACAAACTGGCGGGAGCCGACGCAACCCTTGAAAGGTTGAAGATTCACGATCGACTGGCCAACGAGATAACAAAGTCTTAGACCTAAAACGGCTTAGAATGAGGCACGCTCGAAGGGTTAGATCGTTTCGAACTCGTAATCCACAACACGATGTCCGCCGAGATGGCGGCCTGGTACTGGCACATCATAGAGAAACACGCTCTAATTTCTTCCGATCTATCACGAGGGTTCGCTTAAGCCAAAGAATTCTTGACGAGTGGTATCGAAGCGCTTTTGAGACAGTTTTGATGTCAGAACCGTGACGGTATTGGAGCAGGGCTAGCATTCTTGTCTGATAGACTGGATTCCGCCGGTGGTTACAAGCCCATTAGCGATTACGGGGTCATAGGAGATATGCACACAGCTGCGCTCGTTGGACTTGACGGTTCCATTGATTGGTACTGTGCGCCAAGGTTCGACTCTCCCAGCGTGTTTGCAGCTCTGCTTGACTCGCAAAAGGGAGGCAGATTCCAGCTATCTCCAACGGGGAAGTTCACGACAAAGCAGAGCTATGGAGGCGACACGAACGTGTTAGCGACCACGTTCGATTCCCAAGAGGGACGCATCAGGCTCACAGACTTCATGCCTTGCTTCATGGAGAAGGGAGAGCTGAAGGTATTCCAGGAGCTCCATAGAATTGTCGATTGCCTCGAGGGCGATCCTGGACTTAGAATCACTTTTCAACCACGTTTCAACTACGCTCGCGGAAATACGATCATACGAGAAACACGAGACGGATGTCTAGCGAGGAATCAAAGACACCACATCAGTCTAGCCTCGTCCGTAAAGCTCCTTGTCTCAGACAAGGACCTACTGGTCAACGATTTCCGGCTGTCACGAGGTCAGAAAATCGTCTTCGTCCTCAAGTGGGGAAACAGCTCGCCAACATCTGCGGCCAGATATGAAACAAGTAGGAAGCTATCCAAGACATTATCCTACTGGAAACGATGGGCTAGCCACGTAAAGTATCAGGGACCGTATCGAGCACACGTCGTAAGATCATGCCTCGTGCTGAAACTGCTACAGTATGCTCCTACCGGGGCCATGGTGGCAGCTGTTACCACCTCTCTACCTGAGAGCATTGGCACGCTGCGGAACTGGGACTATCGATATTCTTGGATCAGGGACAACGCTCTCTCAGTCTGGGCGTTAAGTGAGGCGGGTGCCACAAGGGAGGCCCTAGAGTACACTAGATGGATGATCAATGTTCGACGTCATTCCAAGGAGAGGTTGCAGATAATGATGGGCATTGGAGGCGAAAGAGAGATCCCCGAGATCACACTGGACCATCTTGAAGGCTACCGGCGTTCGAGCCCAGTGCGGGTCGGCAACGCGGCGTACAAGCAGTTGCAATTGGACATTTACGGTATTCTCGCCGATTCCATGTACTATCTACATCGCGCGCTAGGATGGACCACCAAACAAGCCTACGAAAATCTGGTGAAGTATTCGGCCGATCAGGCGGCAGCGGAATGGGAAAAACCTGACAGTGGAATATGGGAGATGCGTCAGGCAAGATCGTTTGTGGAGTCGAAGATGTGGTGCTATGTCGCCCTCGACCGGGCGATGAAGATAGCTCGAGAACTCGGATACGACGAAGACTGGCGGAGATGGGAGCCTGTGAAGAAAAAGATCAAGAGTCAGATTCTGGCCAATGGATGGTCGACAAAGAAGAAGGCTTTCACGATGGTTCTCGGGGAGGACGACCTCGATGCAGCCAACCTCCTCATGCCACTAGTAGGGTTTCTGCCGGCTAGGGATCCCAAGATGACCTCGACAATCCAGCGCATCCGAGAAGAACTGTCCAAAGGCGATCTGGTCTACAGATACAACATGGATGACGGCCAACTGGGAAAGGAGGGAGCTTTCACCGTGTGCAGCTTCTGGATGGTTGACTGCCTAACACGGCTAGGGAAGTTAGGTGAGGCAGAGGGACTTCTGAATCAGTTATTGAAACGGGCGAATCACTTGGGATTGTACTCGGAAGAGATTGATCCGGTCACCGGTGAAGCATTGGGGAACTTTCCGCAAGCCTATACTCACATGGGTTTGATAACAGCGTCCATTCGTCTTGAGGAGGCACGCCGAAAGACCGGGTTCATGCGCTATGCCCGTGCTCTATCTAACAGAATCAGTGGCTAGTGAGCACGCCGGATAGGGAAGAGATTCTACGACTTGCCGGTTTTGTAGAGATCAGTGAGAAGTTGGATGACTTCCCGATGGTTTCTCAGGTTGAACTTTGCATAGGATTTCGCAAGTCCTACCTTGATCGAGTAGGCCTGATCTGGAATCGCCTCGAAGAGGTCTTCGTCAGCCCAATCGTCACCCATGGCTAGCACGAAGTCGAAGTTGGTCTCGGAGAGGAGCAGCTTCGCGGCCATTCCTTTGTTTATTCCAACGTTTCTCACCTCGATTGACTTACTGCCCTGTAATACTTGGAGCTCAGTGTTTTCAGTGAAATAGGACAATTCATCGGCAAGCTCTTTTGATCGTACATATGCGAGTTCTGGGTCTGCTGCTCGGAAGTGCCAGACGAGGGAGAACTCCTTTTCTTCCAAGAGAGATCCTGGCAGTCGATCTTCGTAGCCTCGGAGGGTAGGACGGACTTTCTCTTTCCAGTTGCTTTCTACCTTTATCGTTGGGACCCAGTCTTTGCCTTTTTGTCTGATCCAGGCTCCATGCTCAGCAACGATTCCTAGATTGAGGGAGCCGAACCAATCCTGTAAGAGGATTCGATTGCGTCCGCTGATTATTACCAGGTTGTTTCGTGGATCTTCTGAGAGCGCATTGAGGACGGCTAGCAGGGTCTTTTCGGGGACTGCTGTTTCGGGACGCGCTTTGAATGGTGATAGTGTCCCGTCATAGTCTAGAAAGAGTATCCTCTTCTGCGAGGTGTCATAATCGCTGATCATCTTCTCTCTAGTCGCGGCGTCAAGCAGTTTAGCACTGAATTTCTTCTGTTGTTGTTTGATCGAGTGTAGTTTACCCGCGAAATCCTGGCCCCATTTGATAACATCGTAGCGCTCCAGTCTAGTCTGCATTGCCTGGTTGCGGCGTATTTGCTCCGCTTCAGGCATCTCAAGAGCGGTCTTGATGGCGTCTACTATTTCGGAAGTGTCGTTGGGGTTTATGATGAGTGCCTCGCCAAGTTCCCTGGAAGCTCCCGTCATCTCGCTAAGTATCAGAACCCCCCTCTGGTCGATTTTTGATGCAACGTATTCTTTGGCGACAAGGTTCATCCCATCCCTTAAAGGAGTCACCAGCGCAACGTCACTGATGGCAAAAAGACTCAAGAGTTGATTGTAGGGAAGGAACCTGTAACGGTAAACTATCGGGGTCCAGTCGATTGTTCCGAACTTTCCGTTGATACTGCCAACGAGTTTGTCGATCTCTTCTTTCATCTGCTCATATTGTTCAGCTCCGAGCCTAGAGGGCACGACCGATAATACTAGAACAACTTTCCGTTGCCATTGAGGGTGTCGATCGAGAAAGATCGCATAGGCTTCCAGACGATGCTTGATTCCTTTGGTATAGTCAAGCCTGTCTTGGGACAGTATTATCTTGCGATTGCCGAGTCTTTCGCGGAGCCCGCGGCCCTCTTCCTGTATGTCGTCACTTTTCGCGAGGTCACGAATCTCGTGGTAATCGACGCCCATTGGGAATGTGTCAATTTTTATCGTCCTTTCTCCGTCAATGAGCACCTGGCCAAAGCTGTGTTCGTAGCCTAGGATTCTGAGAATACATCTGAGGAAATGCTGCGTGTAGTCTATTGTGTGAAATCCTATCAGGTCGGCTCCAAGAATGCCTTCCAAGATTTCCCTGCGCCACGTGGTCGGGAGGGTACGGAAGACGTCGTATGAAGGGAAGGGAGTGTGGAGGAAGAACCCGATTGGAATGTCAGGTAACTTCTCTCTCAATAATTTAGGGAGAAGCATGAGATGATAGTCGTGGACCCAGACCGTATCGTTGGGCTGGTAGACCTTTAGGATGGAATCTCGAAAGGCCTCGTTCACCTTCACGTACTGCGTCCAGTCTTCTTCTCTGAACTTGGCGTATGTGGGAAAGTAGTGGAATAGAGGCCATATTGTGCTGTTGCAGAATCCTTGGTAGAATTTTTTCATGGTGTCAGCGTCGAGGAAGACGGGGCAGGCCTTTTGCTTGGCAGCTTTCGTTCTGAGTAATTCTCGAGAGCCTTCTTCGACCTCTATGCCCGGCCATCCAATCCAGAGGTAATCTGTTCTGGAGGGGTCTTGCCTTGCCCACTCCAAGTACGCGGTCAGTCCAGAGACGAGACCGCCCGGGCTAGCATGGAAAACTAGTTTGTTGTCGCGACTGCTAACCGTGAAAGGCAGTCTATTGGATACGACTAAAAGCGTCATGTCTAGCTCGTCTTTGGGATTTTTTTCTCGGAAGGTCTAACTATCCATTAAGATTGTTAGTAACTCGTCCTTAAACCAGCCGAGTATTGGCTCGAACATGTCAATTCTATTATTCTCGAAGGAACACCGCTTAGCAAGATTCTCGTACTAGCTGACATTGGAATCTGTTGGGAGGGCTAAGAGGTCGTACGAGAGAAGTCAGTACAACCAAAATGAAGCCTCTAACGAGAATTCGAGGAGAAAGTACAAGGGATTTTGACACCTAGATCTCTTGTGCCACGGTCGTAATCGATGAAGGAAATTGAGGTCGTTCGCAGTTCAGAACTGAAAGTAGGTTATTCGACTCCAGGGATAGTCCGTGAGAAAGCGTTTGAATCAATCCACCGATACATCATTGTCTCACGGACCCGGGTTGCTGGCGGAGCAATGTCGAACTGGCACCATCACGGAGCAAGACATCTCTACGGGTTTCTCGAAGCAGGGCGCATGCGATTGGAATATGGCTTGAAAGGTACTAGCTCTGTTGAGGTGGGACAGGGAGATTTCTTCCATATTCCTCCACGTCTGGTTCATCGCGACGTGAATCCGGACAAGAAACAAGAGCTAGTAGTGGTAAACATTCTAGTAGGGAGAGGAGAACCAGTCATGAATGTCAAGAGTCCTAGGCAAGCCTGATGGCATCGAGGCAGTCGTGATGTGCCTATTTCAATTTCTTAGGGTCCCAGTCGAGAGAGTCGGCGTTTATCTTCTCCGCTTTGAGCGCGGTCTTCAATCCCCCTAAGACGCTCGTGAAAGTGTAGCCTGGTCCGAGACGGAGAACATGATGGACAACGGGCTGTTTGTGCAGTTGGTAGACCGGGTCCGAAGGAAACGAGGAATTGAGCCAGAAAATTATCGGATTCCTGATCTTCCCATTGTACTGGACGAGT
>VBBT01000052.1 GCA_005881695.1 Candidatus Bathyarchaeota archaeon
TAAGGTCGTAGTTGTTCAGAATGGAATCCACTTCCATCACTTCTGGTATGGCTTGGCCATGGTTATTGCTGCTGGCTGGATCGGAATCGCTTTCAACAACGTATGGCTGAGCCGCAACCTAGCGATAGTCTTCGGTCTTGGAGCAGGGCTGATCGGGGACGAAGTGGGCCTGCTTCTCACCTTCGGCGATTACACGTCCAATCTCACCGAGATCTTCTTTGTCGCAGCGATCGCATTCATCATCCTCGCAACACTACTGTCCAAGGGCAGGAAGCAGATCCAGAAGGATGTGATCAACATAGGCTGGAGGGAGAGAGGCACTCAGGTAGGAGTCTTCCTCGGAGCCTTTTCCGCAATCTTCTTCGCCTCCGGAAACTGGCAGATAGGATTCGTGTTCATCGGCCTGGGAATACTAGTTTTTCTCTGGGGCTTCGAACGTAAGCGAGAAACCGCAAGCTACGTTCTCTTGCCTCCGAACTCTCAGAGGTTTCGCTGGTATGATCGAGTAATATGCAAACTTTCCCTGTTCACGGCTGAACAGGCTTAACAACTAACTACTACAGGCTGGCCCTAGAATTCACATGGAGCAAACCATGAATTTTCGCGGCATAGTCGAAGACATCATTCGCAAGTTGGGAGAGGCGACAGAGCCTGGCCAGACACTTGGGACAACGAGGGCCGACGTAAGACTGATCGGGCAGCAGTACCAAGAAGCGAAAGCTGGGAAGTTCACCCTAGCATGCGATGAACCACTCCCGGTCGGCGGGACAGATAAGGCCCCAACACCACTCGAATTTTTCACTGCGGCCATAGGGTTCTGTGAGAACGTGATGTTCACCCGGCACGCAACGCTCCTCAACCTGCAGTTCGACTCGCTGGAAACATCGGTGAGGGGTCACTGGGACCGGCGGGGACAATACGGGATTGGCGGAGCGGAACCATCTTTCAAGGATGTGACGGTGGAGACCAAGGTGACCACGAAGGATTCGGTTGAGAAGGTCGTTGAGGTGACGAGGCGTACTCACAAGGGATGCCCCATGCACGCAACTATCGTGAAAGCTATGAAAGTTACCGACAAGCTCTTCGTCAACGGAGCAGAAATCCCACTCTAACCGTAGAGGGTCCAACGGACATTAGATTTCTTGCTCTCTCTTGTTTAACCTCGTGAGTAATGATAATCAGGCTTCATGGATCGCGGTCTCGAGCCTCAGCTGTTCTGTCGGACGTGTAGCACATCAACGATTCATGAAACGAGATATCGTTCTGACAACGAGTTCATCGGAAAAATTCTTGTCTGCGAACACTGCGGCGAAACACTCTTCGAACCGCTAAGAACCGGATGCGCAGATTGCTAAAACAAAAACAGCCTTGATTCCTGAAAGACTCTATTTTTTCTTAGGGCCCTTGAGCCAGCCCGAGATCCCGATCTCTTTCTTCTTCCCTTCATTCGACTTGTCAAGCACGACTTCGCCGTTTCCTTCCAGTCGAAGGTGTCTCCAGCGTGAATCGCAGGACTTGCCGCGTATCGACCTGACTCTGACGAAGTTTTCGAGTTGTCCCTCGTCTTCTTCCGCCTTGAAATCGATCACTCCCTCACACTGAGCTTCGAACTGCTTGTAGAAAGAATCCGACCAAACGCCCGCCACAACGGAATGGAAAGCAGAGAGTTCGAGAAGCCTGGTTAATGGAAAGACACGGGTATGGAAGATGTTCAGAACATCTTGTTCCTTGAAGTACCTGTTGAAAATCGACGTATTATCATCGATGTGCAACCATCTCTTGTCAGTCTCGGGGGCCCCCTTTTCGAGTAGGGTTACAATGTTTGCGGTGAAGCTTTCTAACCATGAAGGATCATTGAGAGAGGCTGAGCCTATGAGGCGCTTAGTGACATCTCTTGATTCTGGTTGAATCGGGAGACCCGTCAGTCCAGTACAACTGTCTATCAGTCTGAATCTATCTTCGCCCTCGAGTCTCCTCAGGTCGATACCGAGCCTCTGAAACCCTTCTCGAACTTCTCCAGGAGTACGCATGAAAGTGTGGTAGTGCGTTCTGAGTCCGGTCTTCAGAGCACGGGCTGCAATGGTCAACGAAGCTTCGTACCAGAGGGAAGAGGGCTGATATTCGATCAGATAGTTCGTACCGTATGTGAATCCTCCCGGGACCAGGTCGCTGAAGATAGGCACATGAAGTTCGAGAGACATCACCGACAGACTCCGCGAGAGCAAGGTCCGTCAAGTGATTCAGACTACTTGTTTCTTTCGCATTTCGATTGAAGAAGGCCCTGGTAGAGATAGAAAGCTCACGGGATAGGGATCAATTCTTTCACCGCGAAGCTTCCCTCGCTTCCATCCTTCCGTTCATATGTGATCATGTTCTTCCAGGACCTCTGTGCGGGATCCCAAGTGAACGTGTTGAACCATGGTCCGACCGTGTAGTCGAATTTGAACCGAACAGAGTTGTCCTTCCGCACTCCGATTCCTGGAACAGGCTTCGAGGTCACGCCGAACGTGTCGAAAAGATGCAGAACATATTCACCAGTTTTCTTGTCGTATCCGATCAGATAGAGAGCTTCGTAGTCGGGGTTTCCTCCCTCGCCAACCCTTAGCGGGGAGAAGCGCATCTCCACGAACAATTCTCGCAAGGCCCATTTCGCGTTGACCTCTTGGTAGAGGGCGGTGTCACCCATCTTTCCTGTTAGAGACCAGCGACCGACCAGGTTGTTGAGAAGATCGTCCAAGGTCGATCCGGGCAGGATTATTTCTACTGCTATAACTTGAACTCATCACACATAATACGAACGAACTTGTTGTACTGGATATGATGTTGAGGGGAGAATCGAAGCTGATTGCGTTTCGAGGAAATGGACCCTACTGCTACTCTAACACGGCCTCGATGCTGCTCTCCACTATCGGAGAACAGGTTTCACCGCAAGAGATGGAAGCTTACACTGGTGTGGGTCTGGGAGCCTTCTGGCTGCCCAAAGAGAAGCTTCTATTCTTCAGCAGCATATCCAATCCGCCTGATCTAGGAATAACCCGGGCGCTTCACTTGTTGGGACTCGGCTTCGAGGAGAAGATGACCAGCGATCCGGGAAAGCCCCCGTTTGAACAGTTGAGATCCGACCTATCCAGCTCCGCGGCGGTCCTGGGACCCCTTGACATGGGATATCTCACTCACAACCCGCTTCACAAGAGAATGATGGGAGCCGACCACTTCGTTCTAGCCTATCGGTTTGAGAAGGACGGAGTTTTGATTCATGATCCGGAAGGCTTCCCTAGCGTTCTTCTTCCGTTTCGACAGCTGGAGCTTGCCTGGGGGGCAGACAGCATACCCTACCACCGGGGACATTATCGCTATTGGACTCACCCACGACGGACAAACCGTCCGAGCCGGGATGAACTATACGACTCGACCCTCAAATCCTTCAAGGAAGTATACTCGGAAGCTGAAAGCCTGGCCAAGAAGCAAAACCTGACCATCGACGCCAAAGCCATTACCACCCTTTCGAAACATGTGAAGCAGGACAAGGTCTCACCAGCTGAACGAGGATTCATGGTGTTCTTCTCTCTCAAACTGGGAGCCCGCAGAGCCCTGGACTTCGCCAGCTTCTTCGGGTCCAAGAATCCAGAATTAGCGCGTATGAAAGAGAAACAGGCAGAGCTCTTCGGTGCCATGCAAACCTTCGCAGTACAGAAGAAATGGACTAAGGTCGCAGACTCGCTAGAACATCTTGCCCAGGTCGAAACAGAATTTCGAGACACGCTCATTTCAAACTGAAACGCCTAGAGGCTAGAGCATTGCGCCTGTCGGGTACAACACGTAGTTCGCGAAGTTAGGGAAGGGCTTCGAGGACATGAAAAGATAAGTGTCCAATATTCTCATTCTCTGTTCCAGTGCAACCTGCATCAGCTGCTCATTCGAGCCTGTCGCAGCAATACCCACATTCGCAGCTCCTTCCGCTGCGGCCAGCCTGAAAGCGGAACGCAACACATCGCGAAATGTTTCATGCGATACGGTCGCTAGTGGGCCGACTCTTCCACTCTGCCAGACATATGCGTACCCAACAGGTTCTTTTCCCGTTGAAAACAGGTAGCATCGAGCGCTTGGAGTTCGGAAGAGAAACTCGTGGTTCTTCTCGCGGGGATAACCTAGAGTTAGCTCGTCGATGCGATTAAGAATGCCTCTGGCTTTCTCAAAGTCTTCAATCTTCTCGTCTCGCAGTTTTGTACTCGACACTTCAGCCTTCACCTGCTGGCTTGGGCCTTCCATCCAGTAGAGTGGTTCGCGGGGATAGATTCCGTGACGGGCGTAGAGCGAGATTGAAACAGGGTTGTAGGCGAAGGTCACGAGGGCTCGGTTGGTGATGGCGTGACCCTTGTGGTGTTTCATCGCCCTCTCCATGAGGTTCTGTCCGATGTTGAGACCTTGATGCGCGGGAGAGACGAACAAGTGTGCGAGATACCATAGTGATCCTCGAACCCAGCTCAACGTTATTCCCGCAATCTCCCCTCCTACCTCTGCTACCCAGAATCCCTCGTTGTCCTCCTTCAGTCCCATTTCGAACCAGGGAAAGCCTTGCTGAGGAATCGCTGGCAATTTAGAGGAGGCGAACGGTGAGGTGTCGAAGAATCCGTGCTCTCGGAGGACACCGTCAAACGAGCTTCTAATGAGAGCTAGGATCTCGGGAAAATCTTCCACTTTCGCCTTCCGATACGATACGTCTGACAATGCCGGAATGACCGAGCTAGTAATTGAGACATAAAGGTGAGGCGATAGTGCACGCCTCGCGGGGGCCTCAATTGTAGTCGCTTGTACACGCTCTGTTGAAATATTCTAGTCTCCGATTCTCTAAACGGGCAACGTGAAGTTGTTCCTCTGGGCTCTGCAAAAATGGGGTTGCAAGCCCCTCGCAGCCTTACTGATGGTTCTCTTATTAGGTGCAACCATAACTGAAGTTGCGTTCGAGCCCTACCGACCCACAGCAACGAAGCCTCTTGCTACTTACAACTCGAGCACATCTTCCGGCTATCCAACGGTGGTAGGCTGGGGTGGAGTGAGACTTGACGAGTCCCAGGCTAATCCATCCAATCCCCCTAGTCAGGTGTTCTCCGGCGAGGCCGCGAGCAATATGGAACTCCAGGTCCAGAGGTTACAGTCGAGGGGATTCAATGCTATCCGGGTTAGCTTCCGGTCGGCCTGTTCCAGCTCCCAGGGGATGGGCGCGTACAACTCTACCTGGCTCAATAGAGCAATAACAATCGCCCAAGAGTATGGTCTCTGGATCATAGTCGACTACCACGGCACCAACGAACTAACGAACTCTACGGGCGTTAGCTGCTGGTTGCAGTATTGGAATCCTATCGTTCAACAGTTCATGAATACCTATAGCCAGATCATCTGGGAACCGATCAACGAACCCAGCATGACGAACAACACTGACGTAGCTTTGCTCTCGAACGCCTACCAGCAATGGATCAATCAGGCTAGAGGCTTGGGGGATACCCACTGGATTGTGGTCCAGAACTTGTGCAGCTCTAACTGTGGGTTCTCTAACTTGGCCGACGGATACCCGACGGTCAATGATACGCAGGGGAGAGTGTTCATCAGCTTGCACTCCTACATGGGCTATCCATATTACAGCTCGAACTGGAACAACGCGACTGCAGAATCATTAGCCCAGCAGGTCTATAACGCGGTCGTCTCAGGGTCCCAGAGAACCGGCTGGCCAGTTTTGAATACCGAGGGTGGTGCGGACCCTCAGGAAGTCAACTGTTCTGGTGGAGTCTCTCTGCCCTCGAGCAAATGCGCTCCAGACCAAGTCCAGGTTGGTTCCGCAGGATACAGCAACACAACCTTCCACTTTATCCAAGCACTTACGAGTCTCTATGATTCCAACACTCCTCAGAGGATCAACTGGTTGTGGTGGCCCATGGGCAGCTGGACAGACACTCCACTGGCCGAGCCGCAGTATGGGGCTCTCTCCAACGACGGATGGGGAAGCCTACTCCAATACCCACAGGTGCCACCTCAAAACAATCCCTCCTTGGGATTAGATGGAATAGGAGTCAACAACTGTCAACAACAGTTTTGTCAGCAATCGCAACTTCTGACAACAACCCAAAGTCACGATGTGATAATCGTGGTTGTCGAAACGTGTTGCGGAACCAACGTAACTTCTGTCACCGATGATAACGGTCTCACCTTTACAGAGAGAATCTCGTACACTTCGCAAACAGAGCTTTCCGGCGGCTTTGGGGGCAACCAAACCCTATGGGAATACTACGCCATAGCTCCCTCACCATTAAACTCGGACAATATCACGGTGGTTGCAGGCAAATGCTGCTACACAGTTTCGGGAATGCAGACTTTTGCTATTAGCGGCGCGAACACTGTGGGTGTTTTCGACCCGAACCCCTCGATACCTGCAACCGTATCTTGTCCTGGTACCGGCTGCGGGAACTGTACCGCCAATTTCCGCCAAGGCACGTGCTCCGCCTTTATTCAAACATCTACGACCGATTTTGTAGTGGCATCCACCGCGATAAACGATGCTGGACCATGCGGACCCAGCTCACCGGGATTCAACAATATAACAAACCAGAACGGTCGATTCGAGGTCGATTACACTATAACTACTATGTCACAGACCACGGTAGAGTTTGACTGCAACGGCACCGACGCGGTGGCAATAGTAGTTGACGCAATCATGGCATCTAGTCTATAGCAGCATAATTTTTGGAACAATTGAAGTCAAACTGTTATGCGAATTTGACCGGTTTTAGCGTCGGGATTTCAAGATAGCTGGCATGTTCTGGGTCGTGGAGGATTTTCACGTGACCGGTTCGGGCGTCTCTTGCGGATTCCTCTGAGACCTCTCCTCCGCTATTGTAGTTCTTCTGCCAGTAGATCGAGTTCGGGGGTCTTATCACTAGACGCAGAACGCTTCTCTTCGTGATGGTTCGGGAGAAGAAGTAGAACTTGTTGAAGTCGTAGCGTTCTATCTTGCCAGGCTCAACGAGCTTGGCCGTGGTCGCTGACTCTCGGTAGCGTGCTCTCATCCAGTCTTCTGTGAGGAAGATGCTGGTCCCGTCGTGTTTGATCTCGTAGAGGCGGACCCAGAAGTCGGTGTCCGGGACATCGATCGCGATCCAGGCTACTAGCCGAATAAAGCCGGTGATCTCGGTATCTTCACTGAATGGTTTGCTGTGATAGACGAGGCCGTCACCGGACAGGTTGATCACGTACGTCTGGTCGGTGATGAAGTTCTTGACCTCGTCCCTTTCCACCTCCGCTTGGCTAGTGTCGAGTGGGTCGTAAACGTATTCATCCGGAGGTAACCTGCCGGGTTTTTGGGGTTGTATTATTCCGGTGGAGAAGGCACCGGTGGGCTTAGCTGCCACTGACAGGTATAGGTCCCGTTTCTTGCGACAGATTCCTTCAAGGCTGTCGGCGTACTTCCACTTCTCTTCCCCCGTCACGTAGTAAGCGACGCGTTCCTTGAGGAAGACTGGCTTCTTACCATTCTTCATTGTCCAGTCGTACCACTCCTTGTGCAACTGGTTCAAGTCGACGAGGCTTGCTTCACCGAAGGTGATGCCGCCAACCTCGCGCTTCGGGGTTCTGGTCCCAGGATGATCCCATGGCCCGATGATCAAGTAGTGGTGTTCTTTGGCCCAGGCAGAACCGTAGCGCATGTGTCGATTGTAATGTTCTAGGGCTCCTTGCTGGTCGCCATCGTAATGGCCTGTTATAGTTAGGATTGGCACTTTGATCTTTCGAAGTTGCTCGGGACTGGGAACCATTGCGTTCCAGTAGGCGTCGGGCACTGAATGTTTCAGCCACTCACGAAAGACTGTAGAGGCATTGCCAATTGTCTTGTCTAGTTCTCGAAAGGGGCGTTTGGCGAGGTAGTGTTCCCTGTACTTTTCAATCCAGAAAGCAGTGTCGTTGAAGACGGCGTTGTTCGCTGGCTTGCCGCTGGTCAGGGTCAGCCACTGCATCATGTACGGATACCAGATGTTCCGGATGAATGGAAAGTCGAAGCCTGGATAGGCGGAAGCTGCCGGCACTATCGTCTTGAGGTGTGGTGGGAACTCTTTCAAGGTTGACCACTGGTCAAACCCTGCGTAGGACCCTCCCCACATTGCGACGCTGCCGTTCGACCAAGGCTGACGGGCAAGCCATTCCACTATGTCGTAGCCGTCCCGGTCTTCGTTGGCAAAGGGATCGAAGTCTCCAGCAGAGTTTCCCCGGCCGCGACAGTCGACCAGAGCGAAGGCGTAGCCTTTCCGGGCGAAGAAGTTTGACCGCTCGTGGTAGGTATCTGCGACGTATGGTGTTAGAGTGAAGATAACTGGGGTCTTGGCCTCTCCCCTTGGCTTGTATAGCGTGGCGTTGAGCTGGACGCCGTCCCGCATGGGAATCTTGACACCCCAAGAGAAATCTATGTCTTGATCGAAGTTGGACCTTCGTTTAGGACGAGTTCGGCGCGACCCCTGAGCATTCATTGTGTACAGGTAGGGGTTGGCACTTATCGCTTTATCGACGACTAGGAAGGGGGAGGATGAGATCTACAGCCTCCGAGCAATACCCAACAGCCGAGTAGCGCGTATCCCCAACCTGTGTAGAATAGCATATCCAGGAAGAGGGCGAACCAATCGAAATAGTAACCGCACTGACCGTAAGCGGGGCCTAGGCTCAAGATTAGCAGGCAGTTTATCCAGACAAAGGGAAAAACCCGACCACAAATGCGCGGAGCCAAGCTCGTACAGAGTAGTTAGGGCAACAATTGGCACTCCCAACAGATAGATTAGCACAAGGTAGCGGTTCATGATTTGGAAATGGGCTAGAGGTCTTCTCTTCTGCTGACTGCGTCTCCTGCTTTGTTCAGGAGAAAGTTGATCGACAAACTCGTGAAAAGGATTGACACGGACAAAAGTCCAACTGCAAGGGTTGGAAGATAGCCTGGTCCGAGTATGGTGACGAGCGTTTCAGAGACGAAGACCAGTAGGAGTACCGGTGAGACCATTACGAGATTGATGATTGTCTGGAAGAGGAATCTTCGAATGTCCGCCAATTCCTGCTGCTGAGACGACAGGATATCGTCAGCTGAGCTCTGTCCATACTTTGATGCAAAGAACATCCCTCCTGCCATAGTAATACTAGCGATCTCCAAAGCACCTGGAAGTGCAAGGATCACGCCCAGCAAGAACGATGGTTGGGACAAACCCCCTAGAATCAATGGAACGCCGACGGCTACAGTCACAGGTGCAAGATAGAGCAACAGGGGCGCGACCCGTGCTCTATAGACTTCCTTCACGTACCTCCGCATGCTGAGAGGTGACGACTTCAGTAGCCAGAGCCGTTCTTTCTCTATCCATCTCGATGCTGTGCCGGAGCCAAAGGATCCGATTATGAAGAGGATGAAGAGGAAGGAGGTCGGTGATGACTGGAAAGATCCTGAAAGGGCATAGATGATCATGAAGCCTGAGAGGAAGACGGCGCTGATGAACTGCGCCCTTGCCTCTCGGGTCCGGCTGATCATGATCTTTTCCTTGAGTCTCACGATCGACCAGATCGATTTTCCCTTCGGGTCCAACCGGGACGTCTGATTGGGATGATCAAATTTTTCTCCGCTGGCCGCTGGAACTTCGAGGAGGTCGTAGAAGTGTCCGCGCGACATTCTCACACCTAAGACCAGGACCCCTCCCAGCCAGGCAAACAACAACAGAAGGTCGGCAAGATATGCCAGGCCTCCGGAGGTCCCGCTGACAAGACCAACGCTCACCGCCGCTGCGAGGCCGTTCGGCAGGACTCGAGTGACCTCAGCTACCTCCACTGGTATTCCGGGAATGAGCAGGGTGATGGGGAGGAGGCTGACAGCTATGACTAGAATGATGAAGATGTTTCTCCACAGCTTCTTCCTCTCTCCAAGCCCATGTCCAAGTGAGAGTGTGATGTCCGCGCTCAGTAGAAGCCCGATTACGAGAAAGACTAGTGTCACCAGCCCGGCCAGAACTGCAGAGGACCAGGAAGTGTGGTAGTACGCGGAGAATCTCAAGTAGAGCACGAAGATCGGGGGAAACCCCAAGAGAACTGTCGTTAGCGAGTTCAGCAGGACCTTGGCGGCGAAGACCTCACGCGGGGGAACTGGAGAAGTGAACACATAGTCCACATCGCTTGAGCTGACTGGCAGTCCGCTCCCGTTGAAACCGCTCTGGATCAAACCGACAAGAAACAGGGCGAGCAGGATGGTGAGAGCCACCTCCGAGAGGCCGGTCGATAAGCCAACCCTGTTCGAGAAGGAGAGGTACGTGGAACTGCCGAAGAGGATGAAGACTACTGAGAAGGCTTCTCCAATGACGAGACCCAGAATCGCCCCTTTTGTGAACCGCCCCTTAACCCAATAGCGCATCAGGGTGCCAATGGTCCCAAGTGGTCCAGGGACGCTCAGTGTCGGGCCGGCTCCTCGCCCTTTTCCTCGGTCAATCGCAGAAACACTTCCTCCAATCTCGCATCACTCGCCGTATTGGCCAATCTCCGAAGACTCTCAACATCTCCCACGGCCACAATCTTCCCGTGATCGATGATCGCAATCCTCCCCGCGTGTGTCTGGGCCACGTCCAAGTCGTGAGTCGACAGGATCGTTGTAACACCTCTCTTCGTCTGGCCGCCAATCCAGTCCTTCACCGAGACCCGAGTCTTCGGATCCAACGCTGTCAACGGCTCATCCAAGACAAGAACCTCGGGACTGTGCAGACTCGTAGCGATCAATGCTACCTTCTGCTTCATACCCTTCGACAAGCTGCCAACCAGACTGTTACGCTTCTCATCCAACCCGAAGCTCTTGAGAGACCCGGAAATCTCATGGTCAAGGAGATCATCCTGAACCCCTCGGATCTTCCCGACAAACTGGAGAAACTCTAAGGTTGTTAGCCCCGTGTAGAGGCTGGGATTCTCCGGCAAGTACCCGATCAGTTTCTTCGCCTTCTCCGGGTCCGCCACAATATCGTACTCGCCCAGTCGAATTGTCCCACTTGTTGGTCTGAGAATCCCGACGAGGATTTTCAGAAGAGTACTCTTGCCCGCTCCGTTGGGTCCGAGGAGCCCGAAGACTTCGCCTGAATCTATCTTGAGACTGATGTTGTCAAGGGCCACGAGCGTAGCGTAATGTTTGGTCAGGTTCTGTATGGATATCTCGACCATGGCATCGACCCGCTCTGGAGAACGGTTGACCTAGGGCGAGTCGCGATACTTAACGACCGAGTCGACGTCCGGTACGCATCCGACCTCTCTGAACCCAGAGAGCGAGTGATCGAATTGTGACTGGCGGTAAAATTAGGATGCCCATTAGAGCGAAAGAGAAGTCAAGCAACAACCGAGCGTCTGGGAAACCTAATTGAAAGTACGAAAGCCAACCCGACAATAGTTGAGGCTGATGCCCAGATGAGAATAGGTCTGTAGATGGAATACGCAGAGCCGAGCGGGAGAGCAACGACATTGAGAAAGGCGAGCAGGTCTCCGACCGTTAGGTATAGGTTGAGGCAAATCCAGGCAAATATGAGGCCTGCCACGGTCTTTCTGAGCGGGCCCATGTCCTTCCATTTGAGGGTCAATCTCTCTCCTTTCTGCTGGGAAATGTTGAATCTCACGATCCAGCCGATGCAACCAACTAAGACTAGGATAGGCAAGCCGTCGAGAGCGATTTCCAAGGAGCCCATATTTCGCCCCTGCTCTATAGAGAACAGCAGGGCCAAGAATTAAGCGTACTGCCGCGTGGCTCCGAAAGCACGAATATTTCCTGCACTACTTATATGGAATGATGCTAGGCTTTTTCAAACGATGAAGCTACCCTTAGTCGTCTTGGGCATCGCCCTTCTCGTGATCGGTTCGATGCCGATCATTCTGGGCTCAAATGAGATCCTAGCTCTAAATGATTGTACGAGTGGCAGTCGAGCTTGCTTCGTGAGATCAGGAGATGGGTTCTGCGGTCAGAATATTTGCACCATCGATCCGTTTTACGGTCAAGGCTCGATAGGGGGAATCCGTAGTCTTGCTTATTCACTGATAGAGATAGGGGCGGTCGTGGGAATAGTAGGTGTGGCGGTAGCTGTTATCGGTGCAAGGGTAAAGTCCGGTCTTCCGAAAGAACAATTAACACGTTAGTGCAGAGTCTCCCAGACTCATCTTGGCCTCTCAAGCTGTTCTCCGACAGGTTGATCGTTGGATTGATGCTCACAAGAAGGACCTAGTTGATCTTACCTGTCGTCTTGTCAGTATTGATACTACTGTTCCTCCGGGTCTGAACTATCCAAAGATCTCGCAGGTTCTAGCTCGGGAGCTCAAAGACCTGGGTGTTATGCAAGATGCAATCCAAGGATTGTTCTGGGTTTCCGGCGCCTCATCACCTTAAATATGATAGCTTTCCAAATTGAAATTGAAAAGTGTCGTGATATCTGCCCGCAACAGGTCTAGTAACCAAGCGGGAATGTTCACGAGTGCTGAAACTGCCTTATGGAATAAGAGAATCATTAGTTACCCTAATGAGACGAATGCGATGGTTACCCCTTCAAATTACAAGATTGCCACAGTCACGCCTCTAGAACTCTTAGGCCCACTTAACGACATTGAAAGAAAATACGCCCCTTCGAAGATCTTCACGGCCGGCCCAATGAAGCTCCCGCTTCCGAAACCAAGAGCGGCCATTATTGGCTCAAGGAAGGCTTCAGAACGTGGTCTAGCAACTGCAGCCCGCATTACAAAAACCCTCACAGACCACGAAGTTGTGATAGTCAGCGGTCTTGCTGAAGGCATCGACACGGTGGCTCACGAAACCGCTATCTCAGAGGGTGGAAAGACTATTGCAGTCCTCG
>VBBT01000121.1 GCA_005881695.1 Candidatus Bathyarchaeota archaeon
GAAGCCAATTTCACCAGCTCCAACGAAGCACAATCAGGTACGCTGGTGATTCACTACGTGGGTATCAACAACGGCACCTTCATCCATGGCCAGTTTGTGGCCGGCAGCGGTACGGGCAGCTTTGCAGACTTCCATGGACAGGGATCATTCTCCGGCAAAGTAGGCCAAGGGCTGGCACTGGACTACACCCTAAAGTGGCACATCGACCCTGCAGCAGTAAAGACGAAAACCACAGCCTAACCAAGAAAGGTTAGGCCCTACTTTTTTTCTGGGCATTGATGGAAAGCGGAGCCACAAAACCCCTTTTTTGTCTCGACTCAACGTTTTGGAGCCCATAGCTCAATTATGTTTCCTGCAGGGTCCGGGAAGTAGATGCTGGTGGAATGAGGGACGTCGTGAAAATTGTCCCATTGAGTCTTCGGACTCACCTTGATCCCTTTGCCTTTCAGGAACTCGACGCATTCGTCTAGCTTCTCATCCGGAACCTCGAACGCGATATGTAATCTCCACTCTTTCGAATAGCCACCAGTCCAAGGATCCAAAAACCCGGTCTTATCATCGCAGACTCCATAGAGTTGTTCACCAACACGCGCAAAGTTCAAACGACCCGGGCTTGTTGGAAGGTCAAGCATACCAATCCTCCTGTAGAAGTCAACGCACTCCTTGAGATTAGACGCTAGAAACGCAACCTCAGCCACTCGAACCAACGGAAGCCTATCCATTCCGACTTCCCAGTCGAGCCTAGTGCAAAAACCCGGAAAAGGTTTGCTTAGAGTCCGCGACCCTGTCAACGATAGGGTAACGCGATAGTACTATGGAGACTTGTCAAAGGTTGCGATTCGCTTAACCCTCAACACTGAGCGTTTCCACTCGGCGAGGACGGATAGCAAAACGGAGGAGAGACGGCCACGCGTTACATATTGACCGTTGACTTCGAAGAAGACAACGACATCGACAGTTTCATCCGGTTCGTACAGTACCACACCAAACGCTTGAAGTGTCCCAGCAAGGACGTGTTCATCCGGCTCGCTCACGAATGGGAAAAACAGCTGGTGAGCCACCCTGAGCCAAACAACGGCATTGGAATCAAGAAAGAGAAGAAAAAAACGCTCAAAGAACCATCCGAGTAAATTCAAGATCCGGGTACGATACAAGTACCACTACTACCGCTGGATCAACACCCAAGACTACGGCAGCTTCAAAGACATCTACGAAAAATACAAAGACAAAGGATACTCCTTCTGGTGCGTACCAAAGGGAGACACGGTGTTCACTAACCCCGGAATAGAATCAATGGGCGAGCAGCTAGACTCGATAGTATCCGCAAATGGAAATTACGAGCTTCCAACTCGATATTTTGAAAGAGACTATACTGGAGACCTCGTCGTCGTAAAGCCTTTCCTCCTGCCTGAGACGAGGTTGACTCCAGAACATCCAGTCCTATCCTGCGAATCCAATCCACAGAAATCAAAGTGGTACGATCTTCAGACGAGACCATCACTGAAGAAAACTTGGAAGTCCGCAGGAGCGTTAACGGAGAGAGATTGGGTCTTCTTCCCGAAGTTCAAAGGCAATCGAGAAGGCGATCGCGAACTACTCTACCTCCTCGGCCTGTACATGGCCGAAGGATACCCCACAGGCAATCAAGTGTACTTTGCACTGGGACACAAGGAACAGCAACTTGCCGAGCAAATTCTTCGAATGGCAGAAAAGCACTGGAGTGTCAAGGGCACCATAAACCATCACAGAACTGGACTTCTCGTTCGTTTTTCCAAACCAGCTCTGGCCGACTTCATGAGGAAAGAGTTCGGCAGCAGAGCAGTCAGTAAGAAGATCCCGTCGTGGATTATAGAACAACGCGATCCTCAACCCTTCCTCGAAGGATGGTTGAAGGGAGACGGCTTCAAGCGTGGAAATACGTGGAGACTCACAACATCATCCAAAACCGCTGCATATCAGGCGCTGCTCATGGGTTCTCGGCTCGGCATTCTACCGGCCATCTACAAAGACGACAGAAAGGCGCGAGGGATAATCCAAGGCCGTAAGGTCAACGCGAAGCCATCATACGAGATACGATTCCACCAAGACGGCAGCAAATACTCAAACAAGGCAAATCACGTAGTAAAAACCGAAAACGGTTATTGGGTCAGGATAAACAAGATAGATAGAGAAAAATTCTCGGGCAGAGTCTGCAATATGGAGACGCCATCAAACACGTACCTTCTATCCTTCATCGTACACAACTGTGCGGACTTGCCCCCGGAGTATTCTAGCCAGGATGGAACCTGGACGGGATATCGACTAGACGGCGATAAGACTCACACAGAATCTACGTTGAAAAGATATGGACGGCATAAGGCGTGGATCGACAGCAGCTACAAGTTTGAGGGAAAACCCGTGATCCTCGTCTACAATGCGGATTGATCGCGGCGAATAACTTCACTTTCTTAGCTCGATTTTCCACGATCATGAATGCTGCTCCTCACTACACGTGACTGTCGAATGTGACCACGAAAAGTGAGCGACCCTTAAGAGGCACAATTTGATCTTAGCCCGGCATGGAGACAGCGACCGTCCAGAAGGATACGCTCTGGCGGAACCACAACTTCCTAAAACTCTGGACCTCAGAGACCATCTCCCAGTTCGGCAGCCAGTTTACTGGACTCGCCCTTCCTCTAACTGCCATCATCATTCTGAACGCCGATTCGACAGAGCTTGGTATTCTCACCTTCGCCGGGACCATTCCCTGGTTAATCTTTGGTCTCCTGGTCGGGGTGTGGGTTGACCGGCACCACAAACAGCGCATCATGGTCACCTCCAACATTCTCCGCGGCTCCATACTCGCACTGATTCCGATAGCCGCTGTTCTAGGAGTCATAACAAAGCTTGGGATCCCGTTTCTCTACGCTGTAAGCTTCTTCGTCGGATTCCTACAGGTCTTCTTCGACATCACATACCAATCCTATCTCCCATCTCTAGTACGCAGGGATCAGCTAGTCGAGGGAAACCGCAACCTCCAAGCCAGCGCGTCCACAGCCCAAGTAACCGGGCCCACCATAGCCGGAATCATCATCAGCATAATCACCGCGCCCATCGCCATTGCCATTGACGCATGCTCATTCTTCGCATCCGCATTTACCCTCGGCCGGATCGACCACGAAGAAACTATCGACAAGGAGTTCGCAAAGCCATCGGTGCTGGCCGATATCCGGGAAGGGCTTCACGTCGTCCTGAGTGATAGTAGGCTTCGAATGATCGCAGGCTCCACGGGAACGTCCAACTTCTTCAGCACCGCCTTGGGCGCAATCGTCCTACTATACTTGGTACTGCCTAGCCCCGCGGGACTCGGAGTTTCCAAAGACCTCGCTGGAGTCACCGCTGGAATCATCTTCAGCGTAGCAAGCGTTGGCGCTCTGGTCGGAGTTGCGATCTCCAGTCGGGTAGCAGGGCGTATCGGAGTTGGACCCGCGATAGTCGGGAGCGCCCTCGTCTTTGGAGTTGGGCCAATTCCTTACTATCTATCCGGGTCCCTGACTGCATCCCCACTCTTCGCTCTAGACGGTTTTGGCGTCAACTGGAATATGTTGTTCATCATGGCAGGCCAATTCATCTCCTTCATCGGAGTCGTAGTCTACAACGTCAACCAAGTCAGTCTAAGACAGGCAATAGTTCCATTGCGTCTACAGGGACGAATGAACGCGACAATGCGTTTCCTAGTCTGGGGAACAATACCCCTCGGAGGACTTACAGGCGGATTGCTGGGAACCTTTCTGGGTTTGCGGACCGCGATTGGAATAGCGGTGCTAGGAGGCTCGCTGGCGTTTCTCTGGGTTCTGCTCTCCCCCGTGCGATCGCTCAAGAAGATACCAGAACCTCTCGAATAGACAGGAAACTTCTCCCAAACTCCATTCGGGCTCGGCTATATACTGACTTGAACGACAAGCGAGCTTCTTTCAAATAGAGGTAACCTGCATAGCGTCGCAAACCGGTATGACTCTCCAGACTACTGCCCCGGCAGTAAAACAGAAAGCGGGCTACCGCTACGTCAAATACACGTTCTTCAAAGTCGACCCAGCCTGGAGAAAACTTCCAGTTCAAGAAAGAGAGTCCTCAAAGAAACAATTCCTCTCATCCCTAAGCGAAACCGGGGACAAGATTCGACCCCGATCCTATTCCCTCGTCGGAACCAGGGGCGATGTTGACTTCATGCTCTGGACAATAACCGACTCCCTAGAGACCCTCCAAGGCTTCCACTCAGACCTCCTCAAGACTGAGCTGGGAAAGTATCTCTCCACGCCCTACTCATACCTGGCCATGCTACGCCCATCAGAATATTTCGGAAGACCCTCAGAGAAGGAACCTGTGGGCTCAAAATACCTCTTCGTCTATCCCTTCACCAAGAAGAGAGAATGGTACAGCCTGCCATTCGAAGAAAGACGGAGAATAATGAAAGACCACGTGCAAGCCGGCCAAAAATATCCTTCAGTGACAATACACACGTCATACTCTTTCGGAATAGACGACTACGAGTTCATACTCTCATTCGAAACAGACCATCCAGAAGACTTCCTCAACCTGGTGATGGATCTGAGAACCACCGAGGCGAGCAAGTATACGGCCCTGGAGACTCCTATTTTCACCTGTGTCAATGTTGAACCTGAGAGAATGCTAGACCTCCTCGGCCCATAATACAAAACGAAGGTTAACCCTTGACTGATTTCAAGAACGACAATTTCCTGAGAGCCTGCTGGAAGAAGGAAACTGAGTTCACTCCGATCTGGTTCATGAGACAGGCGGGCAGATACCTAGAAAGCTATCGAAAAGTCAGGGCGAAAAATGATGTCCTCACAATCTGCAAAACCCCGGAACTCTCCGCCAAAGTCACCGTAGATGCCACAACCGAGCTGGGGGTTGACGCTGCAATCATCTTCGCCGATATCATGTTGCCTCTTGAAGGAATCGGCCAGAGCTTCAAACTCGTAGACGGTGTCGGCCCTGTCGTCGAGGAACCGATAGGACGAATGGAGGATGTAAAGACGATCGGAAAATTCTCCCCGAAAGACCATGTGCCTTTCGTCACCGACGCGATCGAATTGGCTATCCAACAGCTGGACGGACGTATGCCCCTGATCGGGTTTTCCGGCGCGCCTTTCACCCTCGCCTCCTACCTGATAGAGGGAAGTCCGTCTCGGGACTTCACGAAGACCAAGAGGATGATGTATGCTGAACCGGAAGCGTGGAATCTTCTGATGGCAAAGCTATCCGGCACGGTCTCCGACTATCTCCTATCTCAAATCCGGGCTGGCGTGGATGCGGTTCAGCTCTTTGACAGCTGGTCAGGCTGCCTCTCCCCATCGGACTACCGGGAATTCGTGCTACCGTTCAACAAACAAATATTCGACCGACTGAAACCTGGTGGAGTTCCTCGAATACACTTCGGGGTAGGAACAGCCGGAATATTAAAGGCGATGAGGGAGGCCGGCGGTGACGTGTTTGGCGTAGATTGGAGAATCGCGATAGATGAAGCATGGTCGATCCTCGCTCACATGGCTATCCAAGGCAACCTTGATCCGGCGATTCTGCTAGGCGCAAACGATCTTGTTCATTCTCGGTCCAAGGATATTCTGGCAAGGATCGGCGGTCGTCCCGGCCACATATTCAACCTAGGCCATGGAGTCCTTCCGGAAACACCACCGGAACACGTGAAGAATCTCGTACAATTCATACACGCAACTACCAGAACCAAACGCTAGGGGCTCGAACCAATGCACGAACATCCCGCCGTTCTACTGATGGCCTATGGCAGTCCCACCTCGCTTGACGAAGTCGGAGAATACCTACGTCAGGTTAGAGGAGGAAGGCTACCAACACCCGAGGAAGTTGAACGGTTACAGGACAGATATCGCCAGGTCGGCGGTCAGACTCCTCTCCTGAAAATAACTCTCGCTCAGGCAAAAGTGCTAGAGGCAAAACTCCAATCTGATGGATTTGACTCGAAGGTGTACGTTGGAATGAAGCACTGGCACCCGTTCATCGAGGATGTTGTAAAGAAAATCGAGAGTGATGGCGATCAAGGCATCATTGGATTCGCGCTCGCTCCACACTACTCCAAGCTGAGCATCGGAGGGTACGCCGATGCTGTCAGGAGAGGCTTGGCGAGAACAGGAAGATCTGTCCCGTTCACTATGGTTGAGAGCTGGCATAATCAACAATCTCTGCTTACCGCCTTGTCCAGACGAGTCCGTGAGGGCCTCGAAAAATTAAATGAACCGTCTAAGGCGGTCGTCCTGTTCACAGCGCATAGTCTCCCGAAAAAGTCCGTTGCTGACAATGACCCCTATTGGAGCCAGCTTCAGGAGACTAGCCAGCTCGTTGCCAGTAAATCGGGAATCAAATCGTGGGATTTCGCCTTTCAGAGTGCGGGACATCCTATCGAGTCTTGGATGGGACCCGGCATCAAGGAGAAGATTACTGAGCTATCCGTGAGGGGATTCCGCGAATTGTTAGTCTGCCCGGTTGGCTTTGTTTCCGATCATCTTGAGATACTCTATGATCTGGACATAGAGGCGAAGGGCTATGCTGCATCTCTCGGTACGAGACTAGAGAGAACTGCATCGCTCAATGATGATCCGGAATTCATAAACGCGATAGCGTCGAGACTGAGACCTCTTCTGTCAAGAGAGATTGTAATAGCCTAGATCTGAAACCCAAAGGCTTCTACGAGAACGCTTTAGCTAGTCTCTGATAGTCTTCGCTGTCTAGCTTCCAATCAGCCACCTCAGCATTCTCTTTGACGTGGTCTGTATCAGCTGCTTTGGGTATCGTGACCACGGAATCGTGTTGTAGAACCCAGTTCAGAGCAACCTGGTTTCTGCTCTTGCCCAGTTTCCCTGATATCTCGTCTAGGATTTTGAAGGATGAGCCTCGGCCGCTCGGAATCTTTCCCTGACCAAGGGGACTGTACGCGATCAGGGTTAGGCCCTCCTTCTGGCAGTATGGTAGGATTCTCGCCTCCACACTTCGGTCGATCAGACTGTACTCGACCTGGTTGGAGACAATTTTCTCGTGAGACAATGATTGCTGCGCCTCTTTCATTTGCTCGACTGAGAAGTTGCTTACTCCGATGTGGCGGGTCAGACCGTCTTTGACAAGCTTCTCCATCGCCCTCATCGTTTCCGAGATAGGAATCTTTGAGCTCGGCCAGTGCAACTGGTAGAGGTCCATTTGCTTCAAGCCGAGCCTCTTCAAACTCTTTTCCGCAGCGGCCAACACATCATCGTAGGCAAAGTGTCTCGGAGAAACTTTCGAAGCCACAAAGACCCTGTCACTGCGACCTTCGAGAACTCGGGCTACAACCTCCTCGCTGTGGCCTGCCCCGTACATTTCAGCCGTATCGATGAATTTCATCTCAAGGTCCAAGCCCAGCCTTAGAGCCTCTATCCCAGCCTTGTCCCGGGAGGAGTCGGGTCCCATCTCACCCCCGATCCCCCAAGTGCCCAGCCCAACGAATGGGATTGAGTCATGTGTTCGTCCTAAGGGCCTAAACTGCATCGTGTCCCACACTCACGTTTCGAGAAAATGCGCCCGCGGCTTAAAGCCTGCCTAGGAAAAGCGACGAGAACGGCATCATTATGCGTCACGGAAATGCCTCCGACCCCAACCCTTGAAAGCGTAGGAAGCGCCGAGAACAGCAATAGCGCCCCAATGGGACTAGCACTAGCCAGAAAACCCCATTTTCGGCCCTGATCTCGAAAATGGCAGAGGGTCCCTAGGCTTCCCCAGAATCGTGCGGGAAACTTCCTAGATTTCCCGACTTTTTGCCTTCTGACCTAAGCCCAGATTGGGCCCTAAATCGCCTCTCTCGCCCAGAAACCCTTCCAGACAGGAAATTTTCTCTAGAAAAGGAGGGGGGGCTTAGCGACTCGACCTCGCGACGCAAGAGTGGTTTCCGGAAAGTCTTACTCGAACGCACTTGGTTTCGCGGGTATTCTCTCCAGAGGCTTCTCTATTGTGCGTTCGTCGGCTTTCTTCACGAGATCGCCAATCGCGTCCTCGATAAGGTATCTACCCGGCACGGTCGGGTCAACACCCAATTCCCGGAGCCTCCCGGCCGTCACGGAACCGATAGCGCCCACTAGAGGTGAACTGAGCAATTGGATAAGTTTCGATACTGAAATCTCACGTTCGGCGATGCTGAACAGGTTGGAGGCGGAAGCAGCGCTAGTGAACAGAACAGCCTGGAACTGTCCCTTTTCAAGCCTGGCGAGGAAATCCAACACACTCTCCCTGTTCGATGGGACAAGTGACTGGTAGATGGTGACGGTTTCTACAGCTGCCCCGTTCGAAGTCAGCGACCCTGACAGGCGGTCGTCGGCGGCTGAGGATCTGATTAAAACCACTCGTTGCCCTTTCATTTCGAGCCTTGACAGATGATTCGCTATCCCCGCAGAGCTATACTTGTCCGGGACCACAACATCCTGAACACCTCGACGTCTCAGCGCCGCGCTGGTTCTCGGACCTACAGCCATGATACTGATCTGGCCTAGAGCGCTCGGGAGGACGCTCGAGTGCGACTTCAGCATATCAAAGAAAGCATCAACGCCGGTGGGACTCATGAAAACAAGCCAGTCAACAGGACCCTCGCCGACAATTCTCGAGAATTCACCGAGGATACTCGACCGTTCCAAGGGTTTCAGCTCGACGGCGTGGACGATGAACGGGGTCCAGCCGAGCTTTCTCACAAACCTTGAGGTCTCCTCTCCTCGGCCGACCGGGCGGGTTATCGCGATGGATTTTTTTGTGGACAAACTAGACATAGACAGTTCTCCAGCTCGCTTCGATCTTTTTCGCTCCCCTCTGAATAAGTTCCTCGCCCATCTCTCTGGCCAGCACTAGGCCCTCCTGGATGCGTCCCGCGCGTTCGGCGAGGAGTTTTTCCTTTCCATCGATCGAGAAGATGCACGCTGATATAACGATCCGATCCCCATGAGCTCTAGCAAGAGCTCCCACCGGAACCTTGCAGCCGCCCTCAAGAACTCGCACCAGCTCTCGTTCAGCCTCGATCTCGGCCCTCGTTTGTGGATGCTCAATCGATCTCAAAATATCAATGACCTCCAGATTGTCATTTTTAGAGACAACAGCTAGTGCTCCCTGGCCTGGAGCAGGCATGAAATCTTCAATCGATAGACGTTCCGAGATCCTTCCAGTTATTCCCAGCCTAGCAAGTCCCGCCTCAGCCAACACAACTGCATCAAATTCGCCCTTGTCTACCTTCTGGATTCTTGTCTCCACGTTTCCCCGGATGGGCTCCGGATTCAGCTCCGGTCTCGCGCGCCTGATTTGGGAGACTCGGAGCAGACTGCTCGTTCCTATCTTGCTCCCTTTTTTCAGATCCTTCAGGACCATGCCCCCCTTGCTCACAAGCACATCGGCAACGGAATCTCTCTCGGGCACGCTAGCTATCAAAAGCCCACTGTCTCTGTCGAAGACAGGGATGTCCTTCATACTGTGAACAGCGAAGTCTACCCGGTCATCAAGGACTGCTTGGTCGATTTCTTTTTCGAAGATTCCTTTCTGGTCGAGCGAGAAGAGGGGTGTTCGTTGGTCCACATCACCCGCGGTAGTGATGATCTTCCGCTCAATTCTTAGGCCGGGATTCTGCTGTCTAATACTATCCGCAACTAGTTCCGTCTGAATAAGTGAGAGCTTGCTTCCTCGAGTCCCAACCTTGAGTAGTATTATCCGATCACCGTGGCAAGGTTTTCACTGCAGTGCCGATCGCATCAAGGGTGGCATCTAGCTCGTCCTCGCTGTGAGCGGTAGAGAGAAAGCATGTCTCGAACTGTGAGGGCGGAACGAAGACTCGGGACGCGAGTAGCGAGTGGAAGTATTCCTCGTACGTGCGTATGTCAGCCGATTTTGCAGAGTGGTAATCCGTCACCGGACGATCCGTGAAGAACAACTGGAACATCGATCCGACACCGTTAACCTGCGCGGTTATTCTAGCCGACTCCAGATGGTCCCCTATTCCCCGCCGCATCACGTCTCCCATCTTCTCTAAGCGAGAGTACAGCTGCCCTGCCCGTTTTTTCAGCGATTGAAGGATCGCCAACGAAGCGGACACGCTGACAGGGTTACCGCTATAGGTCCCGGCCTGATAGACCGGGCCGATGGGAGCGAGTTTTTCCATAACGTCCCTTCTGCCGCCGAACGCAGATATAGGAAGCCCGCCGCCGAGGACCTTGCCAAGAATTGTCAGATCGGGACGAATCTTGTAGTATTCCTGAGCACCGCCTATCGACAATCTGAATCCCGTTATCACTTCGTCAAAGATCAGTAAGACCTCGTTTTCCAGAGTGATTTTTCTCAGAGTTTCCAGAAACCCTGGTTTCGGCAGGACAGGGCCTATGTTTCCGAGTACAGGTTCGACTATTACAGCCGCAAGCTCGCTCGAATGGTCACGAATGACCTTGCCAGCTATCTTCTCATCGTTGAATCGACTCACAAGCGTATTCTTGGCGACATCGCTCGGAACCCCTTCAGAGCTAGGGCTTCCGAGTAAGGTCGCCCCCGATCCTGCCTTCACGAGCACCGAGTCATGCGATCCGTGGAATCCTCCCTCAAACTTCAGGACCTTTTTCTTCCCGCTGAACGCACGAGCGAGCCGGATAGCATGCATTGTGGCTTCGGTCCCAGAGTTGACGAGGCGAACCATTTGGATTGATGGCATTAGCGAGGCGATGAGTTCGGCGAGTTCAACCTCCATCTCTGTCGGTTGTCCGTAGATGGACCCTTTCTCGAGAGCCTCCTCGACTGCATCGATGACTTCGGCCTGGGCGTGGCCGTCGATCAACGCACCATACGCCATGCAGTAGTCCAAGTATTCTTGCCCGTCAACTGTTTTGAACTTCGAGCCTTTCGCTGACGCTACGAACAGAGGATAACGAGAGTAGCTTCTAACTGGACTGTTGACCCCGCCCGGTATCACCTCTCTAGCTCGACGGTAAAGCTGTTGGGATCTGGAATCTAGCCCAGCCATTCAGCCGCTTCCAAAGCATGATATGTCAATATCATATCAGCACCAGCCCGCTTGATACTGGTTAGAACCTCCATGATCGCCGATTTTTCATCGATCCATCCTTCGCGAGCCGCGGCCTTGATCATGGAAAATTCTCCGCTCACATTGTAGGCCGCAGTCGGCATCCGGAATCTTTTCTTCGCTCGATAAATGATGTCCAAGTAAGCTAGCGCAGGCTTAACCATGATCACATCCGCGCCCTCCTCGACGTCGAGCGCGATTTCACGCAGGGCTTCTTCAGGATTAGAATAGTCCATCTGGTAGGTCCGCCGGTCTCCGAACTTTGGCGTAGAGAAAGCGGCCTCTCGAAAGGGACCGAAGAACGATGAAGCATGCTTGGCCGCGTACGCCATCACGGCCACGTCCTTGAATCCGTTATCGTCAAGCGCTTGCCGTATTGTCTTGACCTGCCCGTCGATCATAGCGGACGGTGCCACCATGTCAGCGCCAGCGCGGGCGTGGCTTACCGCGACCTCAGCAAGCTTCTGAAGCGTCCCGTCATTATCCACACGTCCATCACTGACAAGACCACAGTGGCCGTGGCTCGTGTATTGGCACATGCATACGTCGGTGAAAACAACCAGTTCGTCCCCGAATTGATCCTTTAGATCACGGATCGTTCTCTGGACTACTCCGTTCGGGCCATATGCCGCTGATCCGTTTTCATCCTTGACTGTTGGAATCCCGAATAGGATGATCGATTTTACTTCCTTGTCAACGAGCCGTGCGACTTCGGGTAATACCGTCGCAGGGGATTGTCGGCGTTGGCCTGGCATCGAAGTTATCGGCGCATCGGTTTTCAGGCCCTCCTCGACAAATATCGGTTGGATGAGGTCTGAACGGTCAAGTCTAACTTCTCTCACGAGCTCGCGGATGAGTGGTGTTCTTCTAAGTCGCCGCATTCGCAGCGCGGGAAAGCTCAATTTTCGCTACTCTCCTTCGAATATCTGTCCGGCGACTGTCAAGAGTTTGCTGTCGCCTTTTTTCGCGGCTTCACGGAGGTTGACCACCGGCTGGGCCAGGAGCTTCCGTACGAGAGAGAGGCTCATTTTCTCAAGTACTTCCTGTTGGTGTTGCGGTAAGTTCAGTTTGGACAGAGCCTTGTCCAGCTCTTCCCTTCGAATCTTGTCGGCCCTATGATAGAGGTCTGAGACCATCGGTTCGGCTCCTTCGCGTCGCAGTAGAGCAGAGATTTTTTCGACAGCCTCCCGTACTCTAGGTTCAGCTTCTTTGATCAGGGTCCTTCTAGTGGACACTGCTTGGTCCGTGATGTCGCGAAGGTCGTCGATGGTCTTGATTACGATGCCTTTGAGCTGTTCTAGATCTGGTGAGACATTTCTCGGGATTGAAAGATCCAGAATCATTAGTTTCTGGTTCTGGTCCTGTTTCAGCTGAGGGGCAACAATCTCTTTGGTCAGCAGGTAGCCGTTTGCTCTTGTTGCCACCACGACCAGTTGGAAGAGTCCTAGCTGCGAAATGACATTTTTTATGTCCGCGGGTTTGCCTCCGAAGGTTCTAGAGAACGACTCGGTCCTTTGACGCGTCCTGCTTGCAACACTCACATCTCTGATTCCCCTGGCCTTGAATGCCTTCATCAGAACCATGCCGATCTGGCCTGTTCCGAGCAAGAGTATCTTGACGCGGTCGAGGTTTCCCAGAGACCCTTCCGCGATCTTCAAGGCGGCAGAACCGAGGGATACGGTTCCTTTTCCGATGCCAGTTTGGTCCCGGATACCGGTGCCGGCGGCAAGCGACATCTCGAAAGTCTTGGAGAGGGTTGGGCTTGATACGGCTAGCCCGCGTGCTTCTATCAGGGATGATTTTAGCTGGCCTAGAATCTGGCTTTCTCCAACCAGCATGGATTCGAGGCCTGACGCGAGGCTCACGAGATATTCTAGAAACTTTTCGCCGGTTCTGTGTTCGACAAGCTTCCTTAGTTCGTGAAGTTTGAATTTGGTTTCTAGGGCCCAGTTCCAGAGAATCTTCTCGGTTACCGCGATATCTTCGTCCGCTTCGACGAACAGGTCCACTCTGTTACATGTCTGAACTACAACCGCCCCTATTACGCCCGGAACGCCTTTGAGTATGTTGTAGAATCCCGGCATGTCTCGAAGGGTTAGAGCGTCAAGCGTCGCCAGTGGGGCTCTTTTGTAGCTGACGCCTATGTTGAGTAACATTCGAGCATCTCCCGGTCTGGAGCAAAGGTGGCTGGGCGTCCCACTTTGATATTAACACTTGACATGTACTCCTTGGGAGATGCGTAATCCGTATAGTATGTGACGGACTTTGAGAAATCTTCAGTTGAGAAGAGCGTGTCCATGCCTAAGCTGGAGTGAAAGACCTCGGAGAAAGACAGCATGATGCGTCACGAAAATGCTTTCCCCTTCGACTCGGAAATGGTCAAGAAAAAGCCAAAGGATGTCGAATAGTGTGGTAGATCGCTCGTTTTCAGCCCTGATCTCGATTCTGAAACATGGCTAAAATTTCGCCCATAATTCGTTCGGGAACTTCCCTAGATTTCCCGACTCTTTGCCTCTCGACCTAAGCGCGGATTGCGCCTTGAATCGCCTGTCTCGCCCATTATCCAAGCCAGACAGCAAATTTTCTCTCAAAACAAGGGGGGTCTAAGCGATCGCATCTCGCGACGCAAGAGTGGTTGAGGGAATACTCGGGTTTGGAAAAATCGCCCATTGTCAGCCCTGATATGGCGTCTGGGAGGTATCTTCAAGATCATCGCTAGATTCGCTGGGCTAATCACGTTTTTCGCCGAGACATTCCAGCCCGAATCATGCCCTAGTCAGACTGTCTCGCCCGGAATCCCTGCCAGTCAGCAGGTGTTCTTGAAACAAGGGGGTCTTAGCGACCGAGTCTCGCGATGCAGGAGCGGTTTCCCCACAACGTTGGGTAGGACAGGTGTCGCGCCCGAGAGCTTTCATCGCAAGTTTGCTGATGCTTTTTTCAGCGACGCGCGTTCCGCCAGCCCTCCCCGATTCTGCCTGCCCCCTTGGCGACAAGTTCTTCCCCGATTTCATGAGCTAGCCGTACGCCCTCAGTAACGTTTCCTGATCGTGCTGCGAACAGCCTCTCCTTCCCATCAACAGAAAGAACGCACGCCATCACCTGAATCTGATCTCCCCTCACCGTGGCAAGCCCCCCAACAGGAATTTTACTCGTCTCCTCGAGAATCCTGACCAGTTCTCTCTCCGCATCTACCTCGGCACGTGTGGGCAGATGCTGGACGGATCTCAACGTCTCGATGACTTTCAAATTGTCCCGTCTTGCAACAATTGCCAATGCGCCTTGGCCAGGTGCTGGAATGAAATCGTCAATCAGCAACCGTTCCGAAATTCTCTCAGCCATACCCAGCCTCGCTAGTCCAGCCTCAGCAAGTATGACCGCATCGAACTCCCCGTTGTCCACTCTCTCCACCCTAGTCTCCACGTTTCCGAAGAGAGGCTCTAGCTTCAAATCCGGCCTCACACGTCTCACTTGGGCGACTCTGATCGGACTGCTCGTCCCAACCCTGCTACCCACGGCCAAGTCCTTCAACCGTCTGTCTCCACTGCTGACAAGTACCTCCGCTGGAGAACCTCTTTCGGGAGCACTAGCGATCACCAGTCGCGTGTTCCTGTCGGTAGCAGGCACGTCCTTCATGTTATGGACTGCAAAGTCGACCCTGCCTTCTATGACAGCCTGGTCAACTTCTTTGTCGAATATTCCTCTCTGTTGGAGAGAAAACAGAGACCTTCCCTTGCCCGTGTCGCTGGAGGTTTCGATGATTTTTCTGTCTATCTTCAGGCCCGCATTCTTCTGCCTAATCCTCTCGACTACAAGATCGGTTTGAATCAGGGACAGCTTACTGTTCCGGGCTCCGACCTTGAGAAATATTCCCATGTCACCATAATAGAGCTTTCACGATATCGTCGACCGCGTTGAGGCTGATGAGACGGCTCGAACACTCGATGCGATAATAAGACTTGACATCGCGATTTCACTGCAACAAATCGCGCGTCGAGACAGTCGCCTAGAGGCCGGTTGGGAGCTCGCGCGATCCTAGATAATCCTTGTCGGTCTTCTGAGAACCCTGTAGTGTCTTCACTATGTCTTCCAGCCTTGGATGGCTCTTCTGGAGCCGTATCTCGTCCTCTTCGAACCCCAGCTCTGCCATCCCGTGCTCGGAGAGAAACTTTGCAGCCCATGAAACAGCGTTACTCGGGATGCGCAGCTGCTTCGATATCTCGTCCAGTTTATGCCATGCGCCATCCACAATATGCATCCACACATACCAGAGAAGCATCGGTCGTGGTCCCCCAGGCAATTGCTAAAGGCTCCCGATTCCCACATCAGCCCCCGTATCCTACTAACCCCAGTGTAACTATGCGATTCTTCATCCAGTAACACGCTGATGAATCGCTACCCTTGAACCGGAGTCTCAATCGTCATGGGTCCGAGAAGAAAGATTCTCATCTCGATCCTCCTAATCATCATAGTCATCCTTACGGTGTGGCAGTTAACAAGCCCTCGACTGATTCCCTCGGTCGGAACGAAATATCTCTCATCAGCGCAGTACCCAAACCGTGGAAGCTGGGTGCTGCTGGAAATCTCTAGCCACGGCAGAGTCTTCCTTGCATTCTCCACCCCCAACCTGACATATCCTCGTACCTCGGTGCAGACCTCATACTCTATCATAGTTAGCAAGGTGAACGAGACTGCATCTTCTTCATGCGCTCGCGGTTTTAGTCTGAAAATTATCGCTCTGCATGTCCAGGACAACTACGACGGCTCCACCTCGCTCTTGGCGCCATCGGCGGATCTTCCGGACGCGGTCCAAGCCTTGACCATCTTCAACTTCAAAACCTCGGCAAACCATCAGCTCAGGTTCACGGTAAGCTACGAGCTCTACGAGATTCTCGTCCTAGGATCACTCCTGGATCATTCCGCGACCCAATCGTTCAATGTCACCCAGAACGTTCTTTGAGCAATCTTCAATCCGCTAAAGGATTATTTATCCCGCCACGATGCTCGTCTCCGATTGTTAGATCTTGGCCATAACCTACGACTATATCGATGATTATCTGTATCGCATCGCCCAGCCAAGAGATCTACTCCTCCAAAAGATGGAGGAGGAAGCCGAGTCCGGAGCAGTCCCCATCATAGGACCCCTGGTCGGCCGGCTCCTATACAACCTCGCCCGTAGCAGCCAGAGCAAGAACGTCCTCGAGATAGGAACAGCAATTGGCTATTCAGGAATCTGGCTCGGTAGAGCCGTTGCACCCTTGAAGGGATCCGTCACAACCATCGACAAGGACCCGGAACGAGTCAGACGAGCAGAGCAGAACATAGCCGAAGCCAAGCTTCAGAAAGTCATCAAAATCCTGAAAGGAGACGCCCTACAAATTCTACCCACCCTCAATGACGAATATGATCTAGTATTCCTCGATTCTGACAAGAACATCTACCTAGACGCGTTCAAGCTGAGCGTGAAAAAGCTCCGCAAAGGCGGCCTATTCGTCGCCGACAACACATTGTGGGGCGGCGATGTCGCAAAAGGTGGAAAGTCAGAGCTAACTCAGACGATGATCAGGTTCAACAAGGAAGTGTCTGGGTACCCAGGACTGTCGACGGTAATCGTTCCACTCCGCGACGGAGTTCTGGTCGGTCTGAAAGAATAGACGTTTCGAAAACCATTGCATTCTACAATGCATATATGCCGGAAAGATTTTCCAGGTTACACTACAAGTTTATACGATTCTGTACAAATCTCTTTAATTAGCGGACATGATGGAAGGGAGCTACTCCTGCAGTTCTCGCTCCGAAGCACGGGGAAGAAGAAGTAGAGGAGTTAGGTAAGAACAGTGGAAATCCAACAAATACCGAAGGTCCCCCAAGCGGAATTCCGATACCAAAGGTCCTACACGAAACCAGGCGTCCACCCATACGATGCTGTAAAATGGGAGATCCGGGACGCAGTCATAACCGATCACAAGGGACAGGTCATCTTCGAGCAGAAGAATGTCGAAGTTCCTTCGTTCTGGTCCCAGACCGCCGCAAATATTGTCGCGTCGAAATATTTCCGTGGGAGACTTGGGACCCCCGGAAGAGAGAGTAGTGTCAAACAACTCATAGGCCGTGTCGCGGGAACCATCGCCCGCTGGGGCCGGAAAGGAAACTACTTCCTCGATGAGGAGGAAGCCGAGACGTTCGAGTCCGAACTCACCCACATTCTGCTTCATCAGATGGCCGCTTTCAACAGCCCCGTATGGTTCAACGTTGGAGTCGAGGATCGTCCTCAGTGCTCTGCATGCTTCATAAATTCCGTCCAGGACGATATGCGATCGATAATGCAGCTCGCCCAGACTGAAGGTATGCTGTTCAAGTATGGATCCGGAACAGGATCAAACCTCTCATCTCTACGATCCTCAAAGGAACACCTGTCGACCGGTGGCAAAGCCAGTGGCCCTGTTTCCTTCATGAAGGGTTTCGACGCGTTTGCAGGCGTCATAAAATCCGGCGGACGGACCCGTCGGGCTGCGAAGATGGTCATTCTCAACGTCGACCATCCCGATATTGAGGAGTTCATCTGGTCAAAGGCGAAGGAAGAGAAGAAGGCTTGGGCCTTAATCGACGCCGGCTACGACGGGGCCGTCGACGGCGAAGCCTACAGCTCCATCTTCTTCCAGAACGCGAACCACAGCGTCCGTGTTACGGACGAGTTCATGCACGCCGTAACAGAGGACAAGGAATGGAAGACCCGGTACATCACAAACCACCAGGTCGCGGACGTGTACAAGGCCCGTAACCTGATGAGAGAGATGGCTGAGGCTGCTTACATCTGCGGTGACCCCGGAATCCAGTTTGATACGATAATCAACAAGTGGCACCCATGCCCGAACACGAATCGGATCAACGCGTCCAACCCGTGTTCTGAGTACATGTTTCTCGACGACTCCGCGTGCAACCTGGCCTCCCTGAACCTTATGAAGTTCAGAACCATCGATGGGGAGTTCGACGTAGAATCTTTCGAACACGCAGTTGAGATCGTAATCAGCGCCCAGGAAATTCTTGTCGGCAACGCGGGCTATCCAACCCCTGCGATAGAGAAGAACAGTCACGACTTTCGTCCACTGGGACTAGGCTACGCCAACCTTGGCGCACTACTAATGGCGCGAGGTCTCCCGTATGACAGCGACGAGGGCCGAAACTATGCCGCAGCAATATCAGCCCTGATGTCCGGTCGAGCGTACGCAGCATCATCGCGAATCGCCAAGAGGCTGGGCCCGTTCAAGGGATACGCGGTGAACGAGAAGCCGTTCCTCAACGTCATCGACATGCACAGAGCTCACGCGTACAAGATTCCTGTTCAAGGAGTCTCTGAGGAGCTCTTGAAAGCCGCCCTCAAGTCCTGGGATGATGCCCTCTCCTTAGGAGAAAGGTTCGGATTCAAGAACGCCCAGATATCCGTCATTGCCCCGACGGGAACGATCGCGTTCATGATGGACTGCGACACCACCGGCATCGAACCCGACATTGCCCTGATCAAATACAAGTGGCTCGTAGGAGGTGGGGTGATCAAGATCGTCAACAACACCGTCCCCGAAGCGGTAACAAAGCTCGGCTATTCTAAGACCGAGACCAGTGAGATTCTCAAGCACCTTGAAGACCACGACACAATAGAAAGCGCTCCTCACCTCAAGGAGGAACATTTGCCAGTTTTTGATTGCGCGTTCAAGCCCGCTAAAGGGACGAGGAGCATACACTACATGGGCCATGTGAAGATGATGGCCGCTGTTCAGCCGTTCATCTCTGGAGCTATATCAAAGACTGTGAACATGCCCGGCAATGTCTCCGTGGAAGAAATCGTCGAGACCTATATCACCGCTTGGAAGATGGGATTGAAAGCCATCGCAATCTACAGGGACGGCTCCAAGAGAACCCAACCCCTAACCACGACGATCCAAGACAAGAGCAAAGCGGTCGAGAAGACAAAAGAGCAGGCGGTCTTCAAGCCATTCCGACGCCGACTCCCAGAAGAGAGAGAAGCAATAATCCACAAATTCTCGATCGCCCAGAACGAAGGCTACCTCATGGTCGGCCTCTACGATGACGGTACTCCCGGTGAGATATTCGTGGTAATGTCGAAGGAGGGAAGCACAATATCGGGATTAATGGACGCGTTCTCAACCTCCATCTCCCTAGCCTTACAGTATGGTGTCCCATTGAAGGTGCTGGTGAACAAGTTCACTCATACCCGATTCGAACCCGCGGGTATAACTACCAACCAGGATATCCGATTCGCCAAATCCGTGGTCGACTACATCTTCAGATGGCTTGGCTTGAAGTTCCTTCCAAAAGAGGAACAAGACGCGCTCGGACTCGCAAGGACAACACTCGAGAACGGGACTCAGGTAAAGCTGGTTGAGCCAGTTGGTTCAAAGAATGCGACCCCGATTACCGCGGAGATAAAATCGCACGAGACTCCCGAGTTGGCGACCCCTCTCCCAAGCTTCGACAACCAATCTGACGCGCCTGCATGTGAGAACTGCGGGATGATTATGGTCCGGGCAGGGTCGTGCTACAAGTGCAACAACTGCGGCAATACGAGCGGTTGCGGCTAGGAAACTTAGTCTAGGCCTTTTCGACCAGTAGCGTTAACCCGTCAATTTCCCTGACTCTCACATGAGTCCCTTTTGTATAATCCCCTTTAACGTCCTGGCAGAGAACTCTTCGCTTTTCACGACTACCGTGCCAGTGGATTCTGTAATGTCAGATGTAGCCCGACCCAGTCGATCCTACCAGTCTCATGAGAGTCTCTTCAATCAAATTAGATGGGGGCTTAGTCTGGCCCGAAAAGGCGTAGAATCAAAACCAGAGGATGATGCCTCCGACAATTACCGCAATGATACCGTAGAACGCAACGTCGATGGCACCCATACAGTATTCGTCCGCAGCTGCAAAACCCCGGGATTAAGTCTTACTGATTCCTACTATTCAGAGTATTGAATATCTCTCAGAACAGTTTCGCGTCCAGACGATAACTAGGCAAGAGGTTTCTCACCGATCTCTCTTCTTTCGGATTGGTCAGAATACTAACCGGCGAGGACACGTCGTACTCGATAACACATCGCGGGCTCGAGTTTCTCGAAGCGTATTGGAAGCTTGCGAGTTTCCTGAAATTCCTGGGAGAGAAAACAACGCTCGAAGGTGATTCCGGAGAGCTCTAAGCTACGTAGCTCCTGTATTCTTTCTCGAATTCCCTGACAATCTCAAACTTCGGCAATCTTCTAGATCTTGACTCCCCGTGATGCTGGAAGGTTATCTCCGGGAACATTACAGCAGGACCGTCAACCGCTAGCCTGGTTGCTGGGTGATCCGGCCCCAAGATTCTAGAGCAGATCTGACGGGTTAGTCGTCGGACGTCTCCCTCATCCGCATAGCCAAGGGTGTGAAGGTATTCGTGGAGTAAGGTGTAGAAGACGTAGGCGTTGATGTAGCGTCTGTCCTTTGCGAGATGAGTTATCTGGTCTAGTAAGCTTCTGTTCATGACGATGAAGTTGGATCCCATTTGATGGAATGCTCCGATGTAATCGGGCAGGTCCGCGAGTCCCAGCATTAGTCCGGTGCGTCGTCGGCCTATGCTGGTCTTGACTGATCTTTTGACGAGCTGGAAGACTTCTGAGAAGTTGAAGCTGCGGTCGAGGCTCTCTGACACATCCATGCTGTTCTGAGGTGTTTCCATTCGAGAATTTTTCCTAAGCACGTGGACCACGTGCTCTGGGATGATTTTTGGCTCAGCGCTATATAAGGACTGGATTTTGCACCATCCAATCAGAGGGCGTGTCCCTGGACAATAGTGGAGACGAGTGGAGTAGAGTCATTCGCGCCATCGAGGATGCGCTGCCCATCTATGAGTCCACTAGCGAGTGGATATCCCTGGGGCTCGCCGGCCCTTTGAGGCGAAGAGCTGTCGCGTTCCTTCGATCCCACGGGAGAGAGTGGGTTTTAGATTCTGGTGCGGGTCCAGGGGTCTCCAGCCAGATGTTGTTGGATGATGGCTTCGAGAATATTGTAGGCCTGGATCCCTCGATTCGCTTGCTCAGATTCGCAAGATCTCGTCTAGGACGCAGGTTCTGTCCGATACTCGGAGTTGCAGAGAACCTTCCCTTCAGACCAGCCTCCTTGGGAGCTGTGATAACCTGTTTTGCTCTAAGAGATGTCGCGAGCTTGGATCGCAGTCTGGATGAGTTCGCGCATGCTACAAGGCGTGGCGGTGCTCTCGCGGTTGTTGATGTCGGCAAGCCTGACAGCATGTTTTGGAGAGCCTTGATTGGCTTCTATATTTCACACGTTATGCCCGTTCTAGCCCGCTTCTCGATTCGCGGGAGGACCCCTGGCAATCCGTTCAGGATGATCATTCCGACCTGGAAGAGGCTCCGGACCAACAAGCAACTCTCGGATCTCATTGAACAATCATTTGGGCCTTGCGCAGTGAAGAGTTTCCTTCTTGGAGGGCTGGTGGTCTTCGAGGCAGACAGATTCTCAGTTTGGAAGGACGTCCTTCAGTAAGACCCGAATAACTGCTGAATAGAAGTCCGAGTTCAGCATGGCTTCGTGAAGGGCGGGGCGCGGGAAAATCGACCACCCCGGGTGGTCATAGATTAGTTAGCGGAAAAAAATAGTTACAGAAAAGAGAGACTTTCACGGGGGAAGCTAGGCTAGGGACAGACAATCTTGAAAGAAGCACGGTCAGCGTCTGATATTGAATGCTATAGTTGTTCTCGGTTGAGGATTCCGTGCATCGCCCTACTAATGATCCAGACGGATAGGTAGGATAGGACGAAGACGGTGGCCATCACAGCAGCTATGCCCAAGGCCTCAATCCCTAGCTGTTGTAGAGCCGCTGTTCCCCCGCCGAACAGCAGTCCATTGGGAATCGGAGAATTCCCCTGCGCAACCGGGTTTCCTGAGGCAACCGCAAAGGTCCTCTGGGAGAAGAAGGCGATCATCAGGACGCCGAATAGTCCGCCGAGTAGGTGTCCCGGGAACAAGCCGACTGGATCGGAGAACCATTTGAATCTCGAGAACCACTTTTCACCGGCAAGGAAGAGGGGTCCGCCTATCAGCCCTAGAATCACTGCGCTTGCTGGGCTAACGAAGCCCGCGAGCGGGGTTATGATAATGAGCCCCATGAGAACGCCGTTCGTAGCATAGATCAGGTCAGGCATCTTCTTCGTCATCCGGTAACGGAAGTACATTATTGAGAGAAAAGAAGACGCGGCAGCAAGGAAGGTCGTGAGGACGACAGTCATGGCCGAGTTGTTGAACGCGAGAACACTGCCGGGGTTGAAGCCGAACCATCCAATCCAGAGAAGCAGGATGGACAAGGTCAGCCACCCGCTATTCAGCTTGTACGGTACCTGAATGCTCTCTATCCGTCCCCTCTTCTGCTCCTCTCTCCAGATCTGCAAGACAATTCCAAGCCCTGCCGCTCCTGCCGCGCCATGGACCACTAGTCCACCTGCGAAATCAGCCATGCCCATGCGAGCCAGCCAGCCTTGAGGATTCCAAATCCAGGCTGCAGGGAGATTCCAGATTAGGATGAAGTAGACGATTGAGTAAGCGAAGAAGGCTTGCAGTTTCACCTTACGCAAGACAACGACCCCGACAAGGGCTAGGGTTACAGAGGCAAAGGCTGTCTCGAAAAGAAAGTAGGTTCCGGTTGTCAGACCTTGCCCGGAAGTAGACCACCAGGCCCCGGTAAGTAGCTGGTTGGCATCGGACGAGAAACCTCCGAGGAAGAGTCCGTTGTAGCTCGGGTTTCCAATTATCCCGCCTAACGTCGGTGCGAAGGCAGTGTTGAAGCCGATAAACGCCATCAAGAATATGGCTGAGCCCGTGATAAGCATCGTCTTCAAGAGGCTGATCTCCATATCAGTGCCTAGCTCGCCCACCTCGAGGAATCCAACCGAGACCGTCATTATGAAAACAAGAAGTCCGCAGATGATGACCCAGAGATTATTCGCAAGCATAACGTCCAGGGGAGGAGCCATTATCCAGTCATCCTGCTCCGAGTCTGGAATCGGGTCGAGATTTAAGCTGGGGGCATGCTTCCAGCAGTTTGCCACCTCGACTCAGTAACATCCAACTTACAATTGTCTAGGAATATCTCTTGGATGAAGATGCCAACTCGGCTAAATCGTCTCTTTCGACTTTACGTGTCTAGAAAGAAGGCCTCGATCGATAACGTGCGGTCGCCTCCTAACAACGATGGCGAAATAGTGAAGAAGAAGAAGAGTCCTAATCGTTCCCAAACCCGGAAGTCGTCGAAGACCTCACGTAGCTTATAATTCGTTTAGAAAAAAAATAAGAGAAGGGTATCTAGGCCTCCCTTTGGGGGGCTTCTAGTACCTTCGATGCTTTTGGTAACAGTCCCTGCAGTAAACTGGTCTACCTTCTGTTGGCTGGAAAGGAACTTCAGTCTCCTTACCACAGTCAGAACAGACGACTTTGTGCATTGTTCTGGGACCACCATACGACCCACGACTCATCGGCCTAGTACACCTCCTATAATCCGCGATACCCTTCCAGTCCCTTTACTAGGTTATAGACCTTCGGAAGCCCTGAAATTGGGGGATAGCGCTCTCAATCGTCGTTCGAAAATGGTTCAGCCCCTAACAAGCGCCATGTCTCTTTAGTGCCTCGACAACCTCACCATGATTCTTCTCTTTGGCGAACGAGAGGGGTCTTTTCGTCCTTGGTTTTTGCAGAAGGATCAGCGCCGTTTTCAAGGAGGAAGTTCACAAGTTCCAGGTTTCCGTTCAAACACGCTTCCATCAAAGGGGATACGCCACCTTCGTACCTATGATTGACATTCGCGCCTCTCTTCACGAGTATCTTTGAGATTTCCACGTGATTGTTAGCTACTGCGCCCGTTAGAGCGGTGAAACCAGTCGCATTCTTTGCTATCGCGTTCACATTCGCTCCCTTCTCAATGAGATATTCTGTCACGCTTTTCTGACCCAGATACGTGGCTAGAGCTACAGGGGTGAACCCGTCGGGGGAGTATGTCTCCACGAGAGCGCGGTCTTGCTCTATCAGATTCTTGAGTCGTTCGAGCTTCCCAGGAACCGAGGCTTCAAAGATGTCCAGTCCACCCTTCTTAGCCGCTATCGCCTGGGCGATATCCTGGTGTCCATAGTATAGTGCGAGAAGTATAGCTGAAACGCCATTCTTTGCCTTGCTGCTTGCAAGGGCCGGGTTTGTTGCTAGAAGCTGATCGATCTTCGATAGATTGCCTTTCTGGATAGCGTCTAGGAACTCATCGGTTTGCATACTTAGCATAGCTAATCATTAGCCATGCTAATATATATAGGTTAGTGGGTGCTTATTACTAGGGAGCGAATGACAAAAGAACTCAGCTTCGAAGAAGTAGCCCGAAGCCTCCATAGCAACGCTATCCATCTGCTGCGTCGCGTTAGAACTGAAGATTCAGCAATGGGAATCGGACCCGCGCAGGCTTCAGCTCTGTCAGTCGTAGTCTTCGGCGGTCCGCTCACATTGAATGAGCTGGCAGGGGCAGAGCAGGTTCGGCCGCCAACCATGAGCCGCGTGGTCGAGGCCCTTGTCAGAGAAGGACTCGTTCGACGGCAAATAAACAAGGAGGATCGGCGCTCGGTCAAAATCTTCGCGACAGACAAGGGAACGAAAATCATCCACGAAGGACGAAATCGGCGAGAAAAACGGCTGATCAAGCTACTCTCTCAGCTCGGTACCGACGAGATCAGATGTCTGGGAAGGGCCGCGAGGATACTGTCAAGAATCCTAGTTGCAGATCATGCTTAGACAGTACGGAGTAATCTTTCCCAAGTCGCTAGCTCATCCTCGGTCAGATCCATTTCACTTGATGTCAAACTCTAAATGGTCCTTCCCGAGTCTTCTGGTTTCCAATTCTGTGTGAATCCTCTGCCGTAGCCTGGATCTGTCGCGCTTGATTGACGCCTCGGATTAGTCCTCTCTTTTGCAGATAGCAGACAAAGAATACTATTGTCGGTTCTTGGAGAGGAGTATAACTAGTCCCATTGTCCCGTTGTAGAATGGCAGATGGCGGAGCCTTTGATCTGCAACGAGTGTGAAGAGTCTCAGGCATTTCCGAAGGATATTGTTGAACTGGAATCCTCACTAGGTATTCCGCGCGAGGAGTTGATGGTTGACATGGAGAAGGGGAAGAGATGCATTCTTTGTGGATCGGTCCTTGAAGAAGGCAACATAGCAAGGCCGATTTGAGAAGGACTCAGCCCAGTAAGGAGTCAAATCAAGAGCGTTCAGATTCTAATACACGACGGTGGTCAGCTGTTTCTAGCGTTCTTGAACCGCTTTTGAAATACGATCTTCGCCGCAGAACGGACTCTTTTGCCTGAGTGTTATGAAATAGTACGGAAAAGGGAGATTTATGGTGTTTTTAGCTCAAAACATAGGTTGTTTCGCCTGATAAGCCCAGAATACAATAGTTTTATATCTTTATGGTCATTAGAGCATCACAGGTGAATTCGGACGCCTAGTAAGCCAAAGAAGAAGAGCAAGAAGTAGAATTAGTCTTCTTACTCTCGATCAAATCTAATACCCACGTTTTTTCGGGTTATTCACTCCTAATTTGCACCAGGGGGCTAACCTTCCGGCAATGCAGAGCAAGAGGGATTTCTGCCTCGTATCTTGCCTGGTCTTCTCCCTTAAGAAATCCAACATGCGATTTCAAACGCCTTTGCGTGGAGTGAAGATCACACCCTAATGTCTTTCGACTCTAAAGAGATTCCGCGTGGCTGAACCATTAGTATCGTCTCGCGCCATAGTTCTTCGGCGGCGTCAACAAGTTCTGAATCTGTCGATTTCTCGAATCCTGCAACAACGTCGACGAGTTTTCGGAACCCTCTAGGTTGTTCTTGGCACTCGAATAGTTGTTTCCAAAACCAGCTTGTCGTGAGGACATATTTTCTATTTAGGAGGAATATGACTCTTGCAGTGTCCCACGCCATGTAGAACGCTCGGGTCCTAAGTTCTCGCTCATCACGTTTGAGGTGCGCGTTGCGGACGGCGGCGAGGGACTCGGTCATGGTTTCGGCGGCCCACCGCAATTCTTCCGCGATATCTGCGCTGTCGTTTTCCGCGACGGCCTTCTCCAGTTTTTTCAGCCAGTTGTCACGTTCGAATAAAACGATCCGGTTCCGGTATTGGTCTGCCCCGAGTGGCCAGTCCCAGCCTACTCGTGTGGCTTCTTTGAGAAAGTTTGATTCTTGGAAATAATCTACCTCGACCAGTAGGCCATCGTAGACATACCGCTTGTTTTTGACCTCTAGACCATCCGACGCCACGCAGAATATTTCGAGGTCTGAGTATGGACGGTCTAACTTCTTGGCAGTGGAAGCATAGATGCAGATGGCCAAGACTGCGTCCTTGTGGGTATCAAGGATTTGGGAGGCGATCTTTCGTCCCAATTCAACCCGTTCTTCGTGCGAGACCTTCCTCAGCGGAAACTTCGGTGTCGAAAATCTCTCTTCTATTTTTCGCATTCCACCATGTGCTCGTATGGGAGTTCAATTCCTTCTCGTTTCAGCACCGCATCATTACGTCTGAGAAATCTTTTAGTTGCGCCCCAAGTTTGAAGCTCCTTAAGTGCGTTCTCGTATCCGAAATGGATTGTTGTGTCGAAGTAGGTGACTTGAAAATTGTGAAAGCCATTTTTCCTCATTATTGAAAAGAGCTGGTCCGGAGTCCAGGACGGCCAGTGTTTGACGAGAAATGCTTGAGGCTCTGCTGCGGGGGAAGATGACCACTCGCCGTGGATCATGAAGCCTCCAGGTCGGAGGATCCGATAGAACTCTATCAGAGCCTTTTCCAGCTGCGGATCATATGGTAGGTCGCATAGTAGTTCGTTCGAGACTATGATGTCAACGGATTCAGATTCGATTCCTCTGATCCTTCTCGCGTCGGACCTGAACGAGCGAACTCGTTTCTCCAATCCGGCTCTTCGAAGCTCCTGACTTAGCACCTTCGACCAGCCAGCGTACGGTCCTTTTGACGAATCTATGGCGATCACTTTGACCTCTCTCGGAAGCCTTCTTAGCAATGGTATAGTGAGCTGTCCCTTTCCACATCCCGCCTCAAGGATCACCCGGAACCTTCGCCGACCTATCCGTTCAACAAACTGCGCCGCCAACAGGTCGTAGTATCTGGCCCATGCCTTAGATAGGTCTGACCGGTTTCGGGCTATGATCTTCCTCCCCGAAACCTCGAGGCCTCCCGTTTTCAGTGATCTCTTCAAGCTCTGGGACACGTTCTTTGCTATTCTGAAGTCCGCCTGCATATGTTTATCTTGGGAAGCACAATCCGCCCTACTCAGAATCTGATTAGAAATGTCTGAAACACCCGTTTTGATTCTGAGAGAGGGCACCTCCCGATCCAGAGGAAGAGACGCCCAGAGAAGCAACATAATGGCCGCTAAGATAGTTGCGGAAATCGTCCGGTCGACCATCGGACCCAGAGGGATGGACAAGATGCTGGTCGCGGGCATGGGCGATATTGTGATCACAAACGATGGGGCTACGATCATGAAGGAAATGGACGTCCAGAACCCTGCTGCCAAAATGATTGTCGAGATATCGAAGACCCAGGACAGTGAGGTGGGCGATGGAACAACAACGGCAGTAGTTCTCGCAGGCGAATTGCTCGCAGGCGCGGAGACTCTTCTTGACAAGGATGTTCATCCCAACGCGATCATCGACGGTTACAGGAATGCTGCGGGAAAGGCGCAAGAAATTCTAGAGAAGATCGCCATTACTATCAAGCCAGACGACGAGCTACGTCTGAAACAGGTTGCGATGACCTCCCTAAACACCAAAGGTATCTTCGGTTCTCAGAATCGTTTCGCCGAGCTTGCTGTCGAGGCTGTCATGCAGATAACTGAGAAGAATAATGGCAAGGTAAAGGCGGACATCGATCTGGTCAAGGTGATGAAGAAGCACGGAAAAAGCCTGGAGGAAAGCGAATTGGTCAACGGGATAATTATCGACAAGGAAGTATCTCACTCCCAGATGCCGAAGAGTGTGGCTGGCGCCAAGATAGCATTGTTGAATGCGAAGCTGGAGATCGAGAAGACCGAGACTGATGCCAAGATCAATATCAACAAGCCGGAAGAAATGTACCAGTTCATTCAGGAAGAAGAAAAGCTCCTCCGAGATATGGCCGATCAAGTTGCTAAAACTGGCGCGAACGTTCTCTTCTCCGAGAAGAGCATTGACGACGAGGTTCTGTCTCTTCTCTCCAAAAAAGGAATCCTCACCCTCAAGAATGTCAGCAGCAGCGATATGGAGAAGCTGGCCAAGGCTACCGGCGGTAGCGTAGTAGGTACGACAAGGGATCTCTCGAAAGAGGCCCTCGGCTACGCTAAGCTGGTTGAAGAAGTGAAAATTGGCGATGACAAACTCGTCTACGTCCGTGAGGCGAAGAATCCCAAGGCGGTCACCATTATGATACGAGGGGGCTCAGAGCACGTCGTTGACGAGGCGGAAAGGTCCCTCCATGACGCACTAAGCGTTGTTAGAAACGCGGTGGAAGATGGGAAGATAGTTGCTGGTGGAGGCGCTCCAGAAATAGAGCTATCCAAGCGGCTCCGAGAATACGCGATCAAGGTCGGAGGCAGAGAACAACTCGCGGTCACAGCATTCGCAGAAGCCCTAGAATCTATACCCGTGGCGATTGCTCAGAACGCAGGAGTTAACCCGATAGACATACTCGTTGACCTCAAGTCCAAACATAACACCGTTCAGAACATTTGGTTCGGAGTTAACACCAAGACTGGAAAGGCAAGCGATATGCTGAAGATGGACGTTGTTGAGCCATTGCGGGTGAAGACGCAGGTGATCAAATCCGCGGTTGAAGCTGTAACGATGATCCTTAGGGTCGACGATGTCTTCGCGTCGAAGGGTGGAAGCTCGTCGGGCCCCGGCCCAGGCGGTCCTGGAGGAATGCCTCCGGGAATGGGCGGCGGTATGCCTCCCGGTATGATGGGCGGAATGTAGTAGGCGTCACATCAAATAACCGACTGACCATTCCCTCCTCTCCAAATGGGAGGGTGGAGGGACCGTGTTTTCCTAGCGCTTCTTTCCTTTTTTCGGGCCTTCTCTGCCCGCCATCTTCTTCCTTTTCTTCTGCCAATCCGGACGAGTCATTGTTCTCTGTAACAGAGAGCCTTGTGCTCTCGCATATATCTGCCCGATCTTTCAGAGATTGAAGGCAAGATTCGGAGTCAAACTACTTATTTCCTTAAGACCAGCAGTTACTCATGCTGACTACTGAGCAGAACCTCTCCCAATTGCACGGAACGCGACAGCACCAAGATAACGCTCTGAGTGATGATGAGAAATGGAAAGCTGTTTTATCTAGAAACGACAGCTTCGACGGAGTATTCGTCTTCGCCGTTCGCTCGACCAGGATCTATTGTAGACCTTCGTGTCCAGCTAGACGCCCAACCAAGGAACATGTGACATTCTTTCCTGGATCGATTGAAGCCGAACAATCTGGTTTCCGGCCTTGTCAGCGTTGTCAGCCCTGCAACACGGGACCATCTCCTAAAGACAAATTGGTAGACGATGTTTGCAAATATATCGAAGCAAATCTGCAAGGGAAACTTACCCTTGGAATCCTTAGTCGTGAAGTTGGTCTGAGCCCTTACCATTTCCGGCGGACTTTCAAGAGGGTTCTCGGGGTTTCGCCTCGCCAGTACGTGGAAGCTCGCCGCCTTGCTCGGATGAAGCGGTTTCTAAGAAGTGGGGAGACGGTGAACAATTCTCTCTACAACGCTGGCTTCTCTTCCCGAAGTCGCGTATACGAAAATGTGCCTGGTGGATTTGGAGTAAATCCTGGAGAATTTCGCCGGGGAGGTGTGGGCTTGCGTATTCGGTACAGCATCATCGACTCTCCCCTCGGCCGGCTGCTAGTTGCGGCGACAGAGAGAGGTGTGTGCGGTGTTTGCATTGGGGACTCGGACTCGTTTGTCGAGAGATCTCTAGCGGAGGATTATCCTGCCGCGACTTTGTACCGGAGTGACGAGGGGATCGAAGAGTGGACTAGGGCGTTCGCTAAGTACTTTGAAGGCGAGCATCTTGCCCTTAACGTTCCTCTGGACGTGAAGGCAACCGCGTTCCAATCGCGAGTCTGGAAGATAATCCAATCCATTCCATTCGGAAAGACGAGCACATACGGTAAGATCGCCAAGGAGCTAGGCGAGCCCAAAGCGTCACGAGCCGTGGCAAGAGCTTGCGCAACCAACCCGGTTGCACTCGTAATCCCGTGTCATCGGGTGATTGGCAAAGACGGTAGTCTACGAGGGTATCGGTGGGGTAAAAGGAGAAAACAAACTCTGCTCAAGCTCGAACAGACCGCTAGCACCAGCACGATCCAAGAATAACGCGTTGAGTCCCTAGCATCTGATTTCCGCTTCTACAATCTGACTAGGAATCAAATATCACACAATTTGAGGGATCAGAACCTTATCAGTAACATATGGCTCTACACGATGAGTGGAACTTGCAAGAGATCAATGTCGATATGAAGGGTAAGACGTGTCTCATTACTGGCGGGAATTCTGGGATAGGTAAAGCTACAGCTCTCGGACTCGCAAGAATGGGAGCGAACGTTGTGATCGTCTCCCGGAGCAAGGAGAAGGGCGAGGCAGCCCTAACCGAGATCATCGCCAAGAGTGGAAACCGGAAAGTTGAGCTGATGCTAGCTGACATGTCCTCTCAGGACTCCATCCGCAAATTGGCCGGTGACTTCAAGGTGGGACACGAAAAACTGCACCTGCTCGTCAACAACGCCGGTGTCTATCTAACAAGGCGCACCACCACAGTGGACGGTCTTGAATCGACCTTCTCCACTAACCATCTCGGACCCTTTCTCTTGACGAACCTCCTGCTTGACCTCCTCAAAGCAAGCGCTCCATCTCGAATAGTCAATGTCACATCGGACGCCCACAACGGCGCGAGGGTCAACTTCGAGGATCTTCAAGGCGAGAAAAAATTCTCAGGCTGGCAGGCATATGGTCAATCAAAACTCGCAATGA
>VBBT01000053.1 GCA_005881695.1 Candidatus Bathyarchaeota archaeon
CGGAAGGTCAGGCGGAATGGCTTTCCAGATTCAAGATGACGTTCTAGACTTCCACAACGGTTCCGGGGAACAACTGTTGAAAGGACCGAACATTGTCACGTCTCACTGTCTTCATGAGGCGCCTCGTCCCAACCATAACTCGGACGTGTTGAACTCGAACAACAATCACAGCAACAGAGAGGTCCTTCAGCTTCTGAAAAGAACCGGTTCACTGGAATTTGCTCGGAAGCGCGCGAGAAATTATGCACTTGAGGCAAAGGCGTCATTGAGGAAGATAAAACGGCTGAGAAACCGCAAGATTCTCGAAGAATACGCCGATTATCTATGGAAGAGGAAGGAATAGGGGCAAAATTACTCTCTAACTCAAACGTTTATAATAGCTCAACTCCCGCTGGCTCGAAGATCGAGCACGGGTCCAAGAAATGGTCGCGCAGGGAATCCCGGAGATCGGAGCATACATCGCGTTTCTCTTCGTCTCCACGGTCGCTCTCGTCATTGTTCTCAGGCTCTTCATCACCCCCAAAGACCCTCGACCTACCCCTGAAAAGAAGAAGCCATTCGAATCAGGCCAAATCGCTGCCGGCCCTGGCAGGACTCGATTCATCATCCAGTACTATCCCTACCTGCTGATGTTCGTCGTATACGATGTCGTAGCCATGTTCCTTTTCGCATGGGGTTTGAACCTGAGGGCTCTTGGCGCCTCAGGGTCCGTGCCAGTTCTCGTCTTCATCGTTGTCCTCCTGATCCCTCTTGGCTACGCGCTCCACCTTGCTAACCACCGGGAGAACTGGTAGGAGTCTATACTGGGGCTTGGCGCCGGTTCTTGGGCCGTTGCAACCTTTAGTTGACATGCTCACAAGCCCGCTCTTTCTCCAAATAGTACTCTTCCCAGGCCTCACATCAATCGCGATAATCGGTGCGCTCCTCGGATGGTTAGAGCGTAAAGTCACCGCACGCGTGCAGCTCCGCATAGGACCCCTCTATGCAAGCCCTGCCGGCGGGATTCTTCAGATGTTTGCGGACCTGATCAAGCTTGCATTCAAGGAGCTTATCGTTCCAGAGAATTCCGATGCCTTCTTTTTCATAATGGCTCCAACGACAGGCCTTGTCCTCGGCGCAGCCCTAGTTGGGCTTATCCCGTTTGCACCGGGACTTCAAATCGCGAACATCGAAGTTGGACTCCCCGCCTTCCTGGCCATCATCACTTTGTCTCCTACTCTCATCTTGCTTGCAGGTTGGAGTGCTAACAGCAAGTTCCCCTTCATCGGAGGACTACGAGCTCTCTTCCAGCAGACAGCGTATGAGATTCCGCTCTGGCTGTCCGCCCTCGGGGTGATCATGATGGCAGGAACCATGAACCTAGCTCAGATTGTAGCCGCTCAATCGACAGGCTGGTTCATCATTCCGCAGGCTCTTGGAGCATTCATCTTCTTGGTCACTAGCGTCGCTGAGATGGAGCGTCTTCCGTTCGACTTGCCAGAGGCCGAATCCGAGATCATGATGGGTTGGCAGGCAGAATACCCTGGCGTCCTCTTCCTCGCAGCGCAAGGACCCGGCTTTGTGAAGCTATACGCTTTCTCGGCCCTTTTCACCACAATATTCCTTGGAGGCTTCCTTGGACCGAGCTTTCTGCCTCCTCTCTTCTGGATGCTCTCCAAAACTCTGACAGTCATTGTGTTGATCATGCTACTGCGATCTACCTTTCCAAGAGTCCGCTTGGACCAACTTCTCAGAGCAGGATGGACAACCCTTCTCACACTCGCAATCATCAACATAGGCATAACCTACATTCTGGTCGTAGGACTCCCAACGCTCTGAATCCAAAAATGACAGATCTGCTGTTTCTCGCATTCGCCGCAGTGGCAATTGGCGCTGCGATCCTCGCGATTGAGGCAAGAGACCTCGTCTATGGGGCGGCGGCGCTGGGAATCGCGTTTCTTGGAGTGGCGGGGCTATTCTTCCTTCTTGACGCCGCTTACGTAGGCTGGTTCCAAATCGCGGTCTACATCGGCGCCGTAGTGGTTCTGATACTCTTCACCGTAATGCTGGTGGGGCCGAAGATGGGAGAAACACCACTGGGACTGAAAAGAGTGTCGCTTCTCGCAGCCATCCTAGTATCACTACTTCTCGGAATGACAGGAGCGCTTGCCAATGCAACGGCCTTTCCAGGGCAAGACTCATGCGGGTCCGGCTGCGATCTGGCCCTGTTCAGTACCTCTCTTCTGAAGAACTACGGTGTTCAACTCGAATTCATGTCTCTCGTAATGGCTGCTGCTGTAATCGGCGCACTAGCCCTGTCTAAGACGGATCGAGGGCAGTAAGAAATGGAGCCTCTGTCGAGTTTCTTCGCCGTCTCTGTGATTCTACTCGGCATCGGAATCTACGGCCTCACCACAAAACGAAACGCGATTCGCATCCTATTCTCGGTGGAGTTGATCTACAACGCCGCCAATCTCAACGTAATCGCCTTTGCTCGCCTTCGTAATCCTCCCATAGTCACCGGTCAGGTCATCGTGCTGTTCACCATTGCGCTGGCCGCGATGGAAGCTGCAGTTGGGCTCTCGATCATCATCTTGGTCTCCAGACTGAATGCCGAGATAGATCTGTCGAAACTGTCAAAGCTGAAAGGTTAGACCTGAATGACACTGCTTCTAATCGGCGCAATAGTCGTACCGCTGTTAGCGATTCCAATATTATACGCTCTCTCCAAACGGCTAAAAGAGAAAACCGGATTCGTCTCTTTCGTCCTTCTTCTCGTCCCACTCATAACAATACTCTATGCCGCGCTTCAAGGGTCCGGGTCGACTCAAGGGACATACCAGGAGCTATACTCATGGTCTCCAATTGGAAACTTCGGTTTCCGAGTCGACAATCTGAGCCTTCCAATACTCTTCATCATCAGCCTGCTCACCGCCCTAGTTTCTCTCTTCTCTGTCCCATACATGCGCCAGAGAATAGGCGACGACCCAGGACGCTATGGGCTGTACTACAGCCTCTACGCGCTATACTCTCTCGGAATGATCGGTACTGTTTTGGCTACGAACCTTATCGAGTTCTATCTCTTTTTTGAGATAATGCTCGTTCCCTCCTTCTTCCTAATCGCCGAATGGGGCTACGGCGAGAAGGAGAGAATTTCGCTAACATACTTCATCTGGACCCACGTGGGAGCCTTAGTACTCCTCGTCGGAATCCTAGTCACCGCCTATCTCACAGGTGCTACCGACATGGATCTCGTCATCAGCAACCTTACTGTAAATCCAGGCCTCATCTCAACAACCCTCCGTCTTGGGATCGTAGCTGCTATGTGCTTCGGGTTCTTCGTGAAGATAGGCCAATTCGGACTCCACGTCTGGCTCCCATCCGCATACGCGGAGGCACCAACTCCAATCAGTACGATTCTAGCTGCGGCAATGACAGGAATAGGTGGATACGCCACGGTCAGAATAGCCATGACGATATTTCCGCAAGCCTTCCTCACTTTCTCAGCTTTCTTTGCAGGCTGGGCTCTTATCACTATGATCTACGGCAGCGCGATGGCGCTTGTACAGGACGACATCAAGAGGCTCCTTGCATATTCTAGTATCAGTCAGATGGGCTACATTCTATTCGGGTTGGCAGCTTTCAACTCGTTCGGCGTTTCTGGGTCCATGTTTCAGTACGTGAGCAATGGGACCGCCAAAGGAATACTCTTCATCGTAGTCGGCGCAGTCATGCTTCAGGTTCGGGGAGAGAGGAGCCTAAGCAAGCTCGGGGGACTCGCCAGCAAGATGCCCATCACAGCCAGCGCCGCTTTCATCGGCTCTCTAACCCTCGCGGGTCTGCCTTCCACAAACGGCTTCCTGTCAGAATTTTTCCTATTCCAAGGAGGATTCGTTAGAGCTACCGATACGGCGTCAGAGTACCGCCTTGTAATTGCCGCGCTGGGAATTATAGCCACAGCCCTTACCGCAGGCTACTCCCTGATGGCAATGAAGAAGATCTTCTTCGGAACACCGAACTCGGACACCTCCGAAGTTAAAGAAGCGCCCTGGACAATCACGCTTCCACTCATCACTCTGAGCGTAGTCACCATAATCCTTGGAATTTATCCTGAACCTATACTAGGCCGACTTCTCTCCGCGGCAAGAGCGATAGTGGGGCCATAGATAATTGGCTAGCTCCGTTCTGGCATGGCTCATCTGGATCACGCCCCTAGTAGGCGCGCTTCTAACACCCATATTCGCTAAGCTTCACTCTAGGGTTCGTGATGTAGCAGCGGTCGGTTTCACCTTTGTCGCAGCCGTATTGGCGACGATAACGGCGCTGACCGTCTCCGCTGGAGATTACACTGTCGCTTGGATTCCATCTCTCAGCATTACCGCCGGAGTTCTAGTTGATCCTCTCAGCCTCTTCATGGCGAACATCGTCGCTTGGATCAGCCTTCTCATCATGATCTACAGTGTTGGCTACATGAAAGGCGAGTTCGGCCTGACGCGATATTGGTTCTTCATGAACCTCTTCATCGGAAACATGCTCTTGCTAGTCCTCGCCGACAATCTCCTGATGATGTTCTTCGGTTGGGAAGGCGTAGGCCTTTGCTCGTACGCGCTGATCGGCCACTTTTACCGCGACGAGCCACAGTACTGGGTAGGTAGCCCCGGCGACAAAGCCCTAGGCATCTCGGAAGAATACTCACCCACGAAGGCGGCGATGAAGGCGTTCGTGATGACAAGAATCGGAGACATCGCGTTGCTGATCGCAATCTTTCTAATCTTCGCCTTCGCGAGGACCTTCAACTACAACCTGCTAGTGGCGCAACTGGGTCGCTCAGGGAGCTGGGCTGCGAATCTGGCCCGCCTAGGTCTTCTACTACCCACTGCTCTCTTGTTCTTCGGAGGACCAATCGGGAAGTCGGCGCAGTTCCCCTTGCAGGAGTGGCTGCCAGATGCGATGACCGGCCCCGCTTCAGTATCCGCCCTCATACACGCTGCAACGATGGTCAAGGCCGGAGTCTTCCTTACGGGAAGAATGGGGCCTGTATTCTTCATCGCTCTCTCTCAGTTCAACCAAGTGTCGCAATTCTTCGGAGTCATCGCCTGGGTAGGAGCGTTTACAGCACTCTTAGCTGCAAGTCAGGCCGCAGTCGCTCGCGAAATAAAGAAGGTACTAGCTTACTCCACCGTCTCTCAGATCGGCTACATGATGCTAGCCCTTGGAATAGCGGGGCTCAGCGCCAACTTTCTCGCAGGCTATACTGCAGGACTCTTTCACCTTCTGAGCCATGCTGTGTTCAAAGCTTCACTTTTCCTCGCTGCGGGATGGGTGTTACATGTTGCAGAATCTCGTTTCATGGATGAAATGGGAGGGCTGGCAAAGGCCATGAAGCTTACCTCTGCTTCGATGCTCTTAGCGGGGCTCTCCCTAATGGGCATTCCACCTTTCAGCGGGTTCTGGACGAAGGACGCGATACTTTCCCTGAGCTTCCTAGGAGGACAATACATCCTCTACGGATTAGCTCTCATCACAGCATTCATTACAGGTTTCTACACCGTTCGAATGTTGGGCATCACACTCGCGGGAAAACCCAGCAAGCATGTTGAGGACCTTACGGAAAGTGGAAAGCATCCACACGAAGCTGGCCTTACGATGCTCATTCCGTACCTGTTGCTGGCTGTTGGCAGCCTAGGCCTGGGCCTAGCTTACCCCCTCTACAGTGGTCCCCTGACCGCGTATGTTGCAAGTACCTTCAGCTCAACAGTCTACAAATTTCCGGCGGCAATCAGCTCAGCCTCCGGTCTTACTGACCTCCTCTTGCTGTCTGTGAGCACAATTGTTGCTCTCGTTGGGGGGGAAATTGCCTACCTCCTTTACGTCCGGAAAAACTATGTTTTCAAAACCGAGATGAACCCAATCCAGCGATTCCTCTACAAGCGCTGGTATCTCGACGCCATCTATTACAAAGTCTTTGTTTCAGGCTTACTCGCCGCCAGCCGAGGACTCTACACGTACGTTGAACAGGGGATCTGGAACAGGCTAAACAACACAATTGGTCGAGACATAATGAACTATTCACGCGCGAGTGATCAGCTTGACACTCAGGTTGTCGATCGAGCAGCAAATGAGGTAGCATCGTACGGGTCCCGGCTCAGTAACCTCCTCCGAAAGCTTCAATCGGGGGTGACAGAGCAATACGTCATCGCCTTCGCCATCGGAATAATTCTCCTCCTCGCCTACATGTTATTCTTCGTTGGGGCTGCCTAGATGATCGGACTACTATCGATCGCGATATTTCTCCCCGCAATCATGGCGGGACCGACATTTCTTCTCGGCAGGAAGCGCCCGAAAATGGCAAAGATTCTGGGAGTGGGTACCACTGCCGTCGTATTCGCGATCTCAATCCTAATTTTGGTTGTTTTCCAATATGGTCAGCCCGGGTTCCAGCTCTCCGAAAGCGCTCCCTGGGCAGCGTCCTTTGGGCTCAACTACAAAGTGGGAATTGACGGGATCAGTCTTCCACTCCTGATGATAGCCACGTTTCTGAGCCTCTTGTCCGCGGCGGGGTCTTGGGATCAGATTACCTTTAGACACGCGGAGTACTATGCGCTCTTTCTCATTTTCGAAACAGGAATCATCGGCGTCTTCACTTCCCTCAACCTGATTCTATTCTATCTTTTCTGGGAGATCGTCCTCATTCCAATGTTCTTCTTCATCGGAATCTGGGGCGGACCAAGGCGGAGATATGCCTCCCTGAAGTTTCTCATCTTCACCTACTCCGGTAGCGCTGTGATGCTCTTTGGTTTTCTTGCTCTATACGCCTGGACGGGAACCTCGGCCTACCCGGGAGGTCCCTCGTTCGATTATGATGTTCTGGCGGCTAGAATTCCGAATCTTGCGCTGCCGCTCCAACTCGTCGTAGCTATCACAACTTTCGTCGGATTCGCTGTGAAGCTTCCTATATTCCCACTTCACACTTGGCTGCCTGATGCTCACGTGGAAGCCCCGGCGCCAGTTAGCGTTCTCCTTGCCGGCTTGCTCCTCAAGATGGGAGGATACGGATTGATTCGTTACAATCTGCTACTCTTCCCTAAGGCCGTGAGTGTGCTCTGGCCCTACTTCACTACCATTGGCCTTATCACCATGATCTACGGCGCATCGGTCGCACTCGTCGCCAAGGACATCAAGAGAATGATTGCCCTTACGAGCGTCAATCACATGGGTTACGTTCTACTCGGGGCGTTCACCGCAACCGTTGCCGGCGTCTCAGGAGCTGTTTTCCAAATGTTCAGTCATGGACTTGCAGTTGGAATGCTCTTCCTCATGTCAGGATACATGCATGACCATGCAGGAACCCGAAATATCGACGAACTGAAAGGGCTGAGAGGAAAGATGCCTCAGACAGTTACACTCCTCTTTTTGGCCTCGATGGCTGCCATGGCGGTTCCCGGTTTTGCCAACTTCATTAGCGAATATCT
>VBBT01000054.1 GCA_005881695.1 Candidatus Bathyarchaeota archaeon
TTTCTCCGGGATTGACGCATCTTTCGAAGATTTCGCTAAATAGATTCAGAAAGTTCTCAAGAAGCGCTCGCAGAGGAGTACCTTCCTTCTGTGCTTCGTATAATTGTCTGACAAACACGAATTGAAGTGAAATTTGATACGCTTGCTCTTTCGTATTCTCGAAACTATGTGAGTCATCAAGAATTATCAGATCGTATTTCGACTCGCCAGAAGCCAACAGAAACTTTGAGAAGTTTGTAACCACCAATTGCTTGGTCTTGAAATCCTCCTCCGAGACAATAACTCCGCAACGAATACCTGTCGGTTTACAGTGAGTCTCTTTTAGTTCACCACAACACCAGTTCTGTGCTTTGCCTTTTAGAATGGGGCAGTCGTATTCCTGAATTCCAAAAACCAGGGGCACCTCACCGTTTTCAGTGAATTTCTGTACCTGTGTCCCAACCCAATTTTGAGCACGTTTCGTAGCGGTAAGAATTAGCGTGCGCTCCCCCGCTTCCGACAGCTGGGCAGCAACCGGAGAGTAAATCATTGTTTTCCCTGTACCCGTCGGGAAGTCTATGAGTACGTCATGCTTGGCTCGTAGCGCTTCTGCTACGTCACGGATCGCGTCGACTTGGTAATCCCTCTTTTCGACCCTGGCGTATTTGGCAAGGACAGAGTCAACGTCAATCTCAAAGCTCTTGGATTCTTTGGTCATTGGCTCGTGAAGTTTCAGATTGTCTGTAATAACCGTTCTTATTTTGGAGATTTGTGCTAAAGCCTGACGTGCGTCGTAGTTCATTCCGAAGGGGACGGAGTACTAGGCGGAGAGATGCTGGATTCTTTGTTGAAGGTTGGGACGGATGAGACCCTGTCCTCTCATGGGTGAGCTGTCGATCGCAGCTAGTTTTGTCAGGGACGATATCAGTAGGCCTTTCCCGACGAGCGCTGCTGCTCGATCGTCTGCTTTGAACCACATCCTCTTCTGAAGACGGAGAGACAGGAAAAGAGCCATGATGACAACGATGAAGATCAGCCCAATTGCGATGTCTAGGAATACAAAGCTGAGGGGAAGATCGGTATATTTGACTATCGGGATCAGTATTACTGGTTCCAGCAGTCCAGCTGCGAACAGGGGTAAGAACGCTTTCAGGTATTCACGGTTCATGTTCTTCTGGTAGGCGAGCAATGAGGCTATGATCGGTCTCCACTCTTCAGGCGTCAGTTTTCCCATGGCCGCGACGGAGAGTTGTAGGCTATGTTGCATAATTAGGAGGAAGCTTGCGGGTGCGCGCCGGAGTCCTATCTTGTCGACCCACGTGACAGATCGGATATCCTGCTTGTAATAGCTCAGCTGGGTGCTCAGTTCCCTGGCGATCCCTAAGATCTTCTCGTCCTCGGGATGAACTAGGAACGTCTTCCGAGAAAACACGGTTGTGATTGGGTTACACCTCTATAATAAAGAAGGCTAACAGATGCCGATGGGGCCGAGGGAACGGGCCATGGCAGTCTCGAATTCCGGTGGAGACCTTCTCAGCCAGATCATTAAGCGTGATGTTGCGAAGGCGGCCCGTGGCGCGGCTCTCCTCTACATTGTGAACGCGATCATCGTCATCCTATTCGACCTGGCGATTTTCCTCATCGGAACTCCCTTCTTTCTCTTCTGGGTGAGACTCACAGGCTTCGAATGGATCCTTGATAGTTTCGCGACCGTGATTGCATTGTACGCCGTTGCAGCGTTTCTCTGGGCGCGTCACAAACAAGGTGCGGGATTGGGAGTCCACTTCTACATACTGGGGTTGCTGGGGCTCACGGCTGGAGCTTTGTTGTTTTCCTGGGGAGGAGTGCAGTTCTTGAGTGCAGGTTACTGGCTGCGCCAATACCACAAGAGCGGAGTTGCTAGATCAGGAATGGACGGAGGAGAGGTGGCGGTGTACGGCAACCAGAGCCTTGTGAACCAGAAGAGTTCGCGACTAGTCCGGATTGGATATGATATTCCGCGGAGTTGGATCAAGGCCGGAGCGGTGGCCTTCGTTGTTGGAATAGTCCTGTACTATTCTCGGTATCTCGTCCAGGCCAGCTTTGGCTTGATTAGTGCGGCCGGTATCGGATGGATTCTTTTGATCGACGGTATATCGTTGGTTGGATCGTTGTTCGTGCAACGCATGTACATGCAAGGGTACGTCAGGCTACCGCCTAGCGCGGGCTACGATGACAGGACCCAACCGAGCTGATACTCCTAACGAACTGATGTTGAAGAGGGCAGCCAAGAATCTGCTAGCTTGAAAGAGATGTTCGCAGAGCTGTTGATTCTCTAGTAAGGTTCGGCATCCACAGCGGTCTCTTTTGCCCGTCTGGCCGTGTCTTTCTGCCACTCGGCCGTCTTCGGGTCGGCTCTAATCCATGCGTCTACCGTGGCCTTCATGGTTGGCACCTGTCCGAGCGTTCCGCTTGGGGAGACAACAGTGGATCAGGGGGGTCTCTTCGACCGTAATCAACGCCCTTATACCGTGCATGGGTAATTCTGGTGTCAGACGGCGATGATTGGTCAAAGTTACTCGGACCATAGATGAGCGAGAAGGCATTTGCCTGAGCCGTCGAAGAACAATCTACTGGTCAGCCCAGTTTTGACTGGGAGATTTCTCGGACAAGGTTTCTGAGCGTTTTCCACGATCTCCTTACGATCGGTGGAAAGTCTCGATTTGCCAAATAGTACTCGCTAAGATACCGGACGGTTATGGGGTCATGCGCGTACCCTGATCCAATTTCGCCGTATTCTCTCTTTAGCTCCTCGATTCGAGAATCTCTTCGAACCTTTGCGAGGATGCTCGCGGCTGAGACAGGCGGATATTTTTCGTCCGCGTGATGTTCGGAGACCAGTCGGGGTTTGAAGCTTAGGCGTTCCAGAATGTTGTTCTTGAATCGCTCGGGTCGAGTATCCGAGGCATCGACATATGCAAGGTGAGGCTTCAGTTTCTCGATCACATCCGCCATCGCTTTCGCTTCTAGCAAGTTGAGTCCTTGGAATCTTGGAGAACGGTTCACCACCAAGTCCAGATGATCAGCTTCCAACTCGATGATGTGATACTCATCGACAATCTTCGGAATCTCGGTAGAAAGTTCCATTCTGGCTTCTGGCGACAGTTTCTTCGAATCCTTAACGCCAAGCGATCTAAGCTGGTTGAGTCTTTCCTCCTCGATTCTGATCCCCGCAATGACTAGGGGACCGATCACGGGACCACGACCAGCATCATCCACGCCACAAATCCGCAAGAAACGCTAGCTCCGTTCCGTCCACGCGTCGACGATCGAGAGTATCCTCAGTATCATTTCCTCACGGTTGTCACGCGAAATTTCGAGACTCACTGCCTCGGCGAACCCTGGCGACCTCTCAATCTCGGGGTAATGTGACCCGTAATTGACCGTTGCAATCACATTTCGCCCAGCTGACAAGAGTTTGGCTAAAGTGTCTCTGAACACACTACTAGTCATTTCCATGGGTCCGATCTCATCAACGAGAACGAGGTCAGCGGACCGTTCCGCGGCTCCTTTCAACGCACCGACACCGATCTCTTCAAGGTCTTCTGAGTCGACACTGTACTTGCCTATTCTTGGGCCAACGCTGTCCCCTATTCTGGCGAGCCAACCTTCAGCGCCTGAAGAGAGATCGGTTATCTTGAACCCGATGCGCTCGTCGCCTTTTCTCACCTCGCTCGTAAGCATGCCATCAACTCTGAGCCCTTTGTTCTTGTAATGATCGTGGATTCGCTGCATGAGAGTTGTCTTTCCAACTCCCGGAGCGCCTGTCACGAACACTGTTCTAGGATGTTCACGGTTTTGGTTCAGGAGGAATCCACCTCATTTTGAAATTAAGGCCGAGGTAGTATACTTCCGAAGCTTCTGGGCGGCTCGCTTTCGGTTTCAACAACCGGCTTTTCTCGAAGAACTCGTCAGCTTCGTCCTGAAAACGTCTGAGTTCCGGTCCGTGGAAGAGTTTGATGAACGCGTTTCCTCCTTGCTTGAGAACCTCCTGCACTATTCTTAGCGCCGCTCTTGCGAGATCTACCTGTCTAGCATGATCCACATCCCATGCTCCTATGATTGTTGGTGCCAAGTCTGACAGAACCACATCAGCAGGTCCCTTCAGCTCTGAAACTATTCTCCGCGGTAAGTCCTCAGAGTATATGTCCGCCTCTATCAGCCTCACGTTGGGATAGGGTAGGGGTTCGATCTTTTTGATGTCTATTCCGAGGACCAAGCCCTCCGGTCCAACCGCTTCTCGCGCAATCTGCAGCCAGCCTCCCGGCTGGGAGCCGAGGTCGACAACTTTCTGACCTGGAAGCAAGAGCTTGTAGGTTCTCGATGTTTGGAGAAGCTTGTAAGCCGCTCGGCTACGGTAGCCTTTGAGCTTGGCCAGTTTGTAGTACTGATCCTTCTTCCTGCGCTCAATCCACTGGTTTGGCATAATGACAGTAATTGTATCCTAGCTGACTCTGGACCCGTTCGGTACATCCCTATCGGTCGTGAGAATAGATAGTTTCTCGCCATCTGAGGCGGCCAGGAGCATGCCCTCGGATTTCTCCCCAGCAAATTTCGCTGGCTTGAGGTTCACGAGGAAGGCCACTCTCTTGTTCATCAGCTCCTCCGCCGCGTAATAACCAACGAGGCCGGTTACAGTCTGCCGCTTCCCCTTAGGGCCAAAGTCCACAACAACCTTGTAGAGTTTCTCAGTTCGCGGAACGCGCGAGACCTCCACAACTAGCCCAACTCGGATCTCGAGCTTCTTGAACTCGTCTATTGACACTTCTTTGGCCGGATCATCCATGGTCTTACCAGTAAGACGGGCGGCTTTTAGGGTTTGGAGAATTGCTAGGCCTTAGCCTTCGGTCCAACGATCACGCTAGAGGTCCGTGACGGCTGTAGATATTTCCCAGCCATTTCTTGAAGTTGACTTTTGTTGATCTTTCGGAATAGCTGGCGTCGCTTTGCGAAATAGTCCAACCCGAGTCCGTAGTGGACGAGATTATGGCTTGTCCTGGCAACTCCCTCGGTTGACTCCAGTTCCATCAATGCGGAACCGGTCTGGTTCTCTTTGGCGTCCTCAAGCTCCTGATCCAAGACTGGCTCATCTATGACCCGCTTGATCTCTTCTTCCATCAGCTTCTTTGCACGGTCCACGTTCTTCGGGTTTACCCCCGCGAGGGCGGTCCAGTTTCCGCCCCGGAGTCCAGCATTGAGAAATGATGTGCACGAATATGCCAGTCCTTCTTTGTCCCGCACTCTCTGTCCAAGCCTGCCCATGAAACCCAGTTCGCCTAGTATTGCGTTCAACAGGTTCAGCGGCTCATAGTCCGGATCTAGTCTATCCACAGCGAGTGTTCCCATCAGGATTTCGGTCTGAGCTTTGTGAGCCATCACAATCTCTTTCCTAGTCGGATTTTGTCCAGTTCCAGAGAAGGTCTTTGATTTTGAAGAGTCTTCTCTTTCACCGAAGGTGTGACCACTCCACTTCAACGCCCGGTCAGGTTTGAATTGTCCCGCGAATGCTAGAATAACGGGAGCCTTCGCTACGTTATCATCAAAGAAATCAACTAAACTTGTTCTCTCTATCTTCTTGACACTTTCAGCTGTCCCGAACCTGTCCTGACTGTAAGGATGGTTCTTGGGATAGACCCGCTGAAGCAACTCACGTATTCCTCTCCTCGTTGGGTCGTCGTCCCTTAGCCTAATGTCCGTGAGCAGTTCCTCTTTCTCCTTCTCCACATCTCTTTTGTCAAAGGAGGGTCTGGTAAGACACTCTGATAGAATGTCTAGTACTCTCTGCATCCAAGGGCTCGTCATTCTGGCCTGGAAGGAAATCGCGTCAGGTGTGTTGCGGAAGCTGATTGCCGCTCCGACGGATTCCAGAGAATCGGCGATCTTCTCCGGACCAAGTTTTCGTGAGCCGCGAATCAGAAGTCTTGTTGCAAGTTCTGCAATTCCATGTTGGGTCTTGGGCTCAATCGCGGTCCCGGCTCGGATACTCCCATGGACTGCTACGGTGGGATTGTCGGTAGTCCGGTAGAGTAGACATCTTACTCCTCTGGCTATCGAGTGTTCCTCGACGAGCTTGGGCAGGTCGGAATCAATGCCCATGGTCGTTCCTCACACCTATGGTCCTACAGACTGTCCTGTTCTCGACCGTCAGATATTTCCGGGCGACTTCAGAGACCTTCTCAGCAGTTATCTTCGATAGCTTCTCAACCAGCTTTGTCATCGTCTCGAATGAGATGACGAGTTCGAAGATTCCAATTACAAATCCTTGTCGAGCAACGCCGTCAAACGTGTATGAGTACTGCGAGCGGATCTGTGCCATTGCTCTGTCCAGTTCGTGTTTGCTCGGCGCCACGTCCTTTATCCTCTCAATCTCATCGAACAAGAGTTTCTCAGCCTTGTCGATGCTGACCCCGTCCCAGACGGTAAGGTCGAGAGCGAACACTGAAGGATCGATAGTAGGAAAGAACTCCGAGGAGGCTTGAGTCGCGATCTTCTTCTCGACGAGCGCTCTGTAGAACCTGGCACTGCGGCCTGATGTCTGCCCGGGGCCGAATGCGAAGAGCCTGACTCCGCTGAGAACCGCGTCCAACATCATTAATCCGTAAACATCCTCGCTGCCGAATCCCGGCGTGTGGTATGCGACTTTGATGTAGTCCGCCTCCGATGGGATTCGCAACTCTACACGCCTTTCGCCTGCCTGAGTGGGCTCGACGATAATGGGTGCAGGGGGGTTCTCAGTCTTGGAAAGGGGAGAGAAGCTTTCCTCGATCTTGGGTAGCATCTTCTTCGGGGAGAAGGGCCCTGCTACCACTAGCATGGCGTTGCTAGGCGCGTAGTATCGCCGGTAGTGTTCGAAGAGATCGTCTCGGGTGATTCGTTGAAGGTCGGGTTTTGTGCCACCCTCCGACCATCTGTAAGGATGGTATCGGAACGCGGTAAGGAATAATTCTTCAGTTGCCTGGAATTCGGGATCATTCTCGTTTCCCTCTCGTTCAGACACAACGACTGATCGTTCTGATTCAACTTCGCGTGGATCGAAGGCGGCGTTCATCATTCTCTCTGATTCGACCAGTAATCCTGTCTCGATGTGATCTGCCGGGAGGATTTCGTAGTAGGCGGTGAAATCTTTCGAGGTGAACCCGTTGTATTCTCCTCCGACTCTACTGACGAGACGTCCGATGTCCCCTTTGGCAAGTTTTCCTCCGCCTTTGAATAGCATGTGTTCGACCCAGTGAGATATTCCGGTGAGGCCAGGTTTCTCGTTTCTTGAGCCCACTCGGTAGATGGTCCAGCAGCCAGCGACGGGAGCGTTGGGGATTTCCCGAATGAGGACCTTCAGTCCGTTCTCTAGCGTCGATCTTGTTACCTGAAGCTCGCGCGGGATTGATAGCGTCGTTTCCATTTCTTGGATTTCCTGTTTATCGGGATTCGTTGTTGTAAGGCTATTCCGTTTTTTCGCTTTGGCCTGAAAGCTCGTCGAACTGCTTTTTCGTGATTGCGTCCATGTCGAAAAGCCTCTGTGCGACGGTGGAGATTTTTGCGACCGAGTGCAGTTTGACCCCCTCTTTCATCAGATGCTGTTCGCCTCCTTCTTGTCTGTCGAGGAGAACGAGAGCATCCTCGACAACTCCTCCTTCTCCACGAATGCTTTGCAGAGCGGTGAGAATGTTCTTGCCAGTCGTGATCACGTCGTCGATAAGAAGGACCCTTTCACCTGGTGTCAATATCCCTTCGACCGTTTTCTCTCTTCCGTGTAGT